>JBILIX010000005.1:0-20524 GCA_044368835.1 Flavobacteriales bacterium
ATCCTAGACGCCTATCAAGCGCTTGGTCCCGATGCAACACCGCATGATCTCGAAATGGTAAAGCAACAATGTGAACAGCTTGATATAGCGTTTGTACGAAAAGAAATTGGACAACTCGTTCAAGGTATCGAGGAAGGTTCGAAACGGACTGCAGAAATTGTTAAGGGGCTTCGCATTTTCGCACGAACAGACAAAGACACGCTGATATCTGCCAACATCAATGAATGCATCCAGTCGACATTGGTGGTGATGAAAGGAGTAACGAATGGACAAGTAACAGTGCATAAAAACCTAGCAACCGACATTCCGCAGGTAGATTGTTTTCCGGGCAAGCTCAATCAGGTCATCGCCAATCTGGTGTCAAACGCAATTCATGCTACGCGCATTCCCGGAAGAAACCTCATGCAACGCAACATTTGGATTAGCTCCGAACACGATCTAGACTTTGTGCGCATTCGCGTGAAGGACGACGGCTGCGGCATTGATACGCAGGAAGTAGAGAAAATATTTGTACCCTTCTTCACCACCAAAGCAGTTGGCGAAGGCACAGGCCTTGGGCTAGCTATTGCGCGTGGTATTATTGAAGAACACAATGGAAAAATTGAGGTCATTTCACAACCCGGAAAAGGCACAGAGTTTATCCTACATTTGCCTCGAAACCTCAACCAAGAAACACTTTCTGCAGCCTAACGCTGATTTAAAAATGAGCAAACCATTCAGCATTCTTTATCTCGACGACGAAGAGCAAAACCTCGTATCCTTTCAAGCGCTTTTCCGCCGTCAATACAATGTGTTTACTACGACTAGCGCACATGAGGCAGTGGACATCTTGAACAACAACGACATCCAGGTCATTTTCTCGGACCAGAAAATGCCCGAAGTCAGTGGCGTTGAATTCTTCGAAACCATACTACCCGATTTCCCGCACCCGGTGCGCATACTTCTCACGGGCTACGCCGACATCGAAGCGGTGATCGATGCCATCAACAAAGGACAAGTATACCGTTATGTAGCCAAGCCCTGGGACGCCAATGAATTGGCAGTTTGTGTAGAAAACGCACTTGAAAAATACAGACGCGAACAAGAGTTGCTGAGAAAGAGCAACGACCTGGATCAATCGAATGCCACGCTTGAACAATTTGTATTCAGCGCAAGTCAGCAACTCCGAAACCCCACCGAGCAAATCATAAAGGCCACTGAAGATATTGAACGAATTACTACAGATCCGGAGGCTAGAAAAGCGTTGGAAGCGATTCGCATTCAAGCCGCGCGATTGCGAGGTTTCGGCGAACAAATATCCCAATACTACAGCAACAGTAAAGCAACGGCAGAAAATACATTGGTCAATCCGGAAGCACTTATTCAAGAAGTGATTCAGCAAATACCCCAAAATCTGACCGCAGCGAACTGGACGATTCAAACGGATTTCAATTTGAACGGTCCCTTTCTATCGGATCCTTCACGCTTGCATATTATTCTTCAAAACCTTTTGAACAACGCGGTTCAGTTTTCCGATCCAAACAAATCGGTAAATTCCATACACCTGGGCGTCATTCAAAATGCAGAAAAAGCGATTTTCCGCATTACAGATCAAGGCGTGGGCATTGAACCCGGACGCATGGAACAATTGTTTAACACACAACTGAGCGCAGACAAGATGGCTGCCGGGGGAATTAATATGTATCTGACAAAATCTGTCGTTGATAAAATGCACGGAAAAATCAGTGCTTCGAGCAAACCGGGCGAAGGAACACTGATTACTTTTGAGATACCGAATAGCCAGCAATGAAATTAAGCGACATCCATTTTCACCTGGTCGATGACAATGACATCGACACATCAGTGAACATGAAGTTGCTGCAGTTGGGCAATATTTCGAACCTCATTACCACGTATTCCAGCGCTATCAAATTTCTAGCACACCTAAAGGAGAGCCCCGAAGTGTTTTCTAAGGGACGTCACATTGTGTTGCTCGATATTATGATGCCGGTCATGGATGGCTTTCAATGCCTGGCTGAACTGGAGAAAATGGACCCGTCTTTTACACAAAACCTCGATGTATTCATGCTTTCGAGCAGCATCGATCGCAACAACATCAGCAAAGCCGAGAAATTTGCTATTGTGAAGCGGGTCATCGAAAAGCCGCTCGATGTGTATTTACTGAAAATGGCTCTGGAAGACCTTTTCGCTGAATGAGGCTTTCCCAAAAGGTTATTAACCTTTAATTCGTCAATAACATACCGCTCCACACTGCACCAGCCCTGCTTCCTTTCCTAAGTTTGGGAACTATCACTTGATGACTTTTCAGCCATGTCGAATTTTATAAAAAGCACCTCCTTTCGAAAAGCTGCGCTGGGTATTGCCGGTACGTATATCGTATTGCTGCTGGGCTCGTGGTTTTGGCTGCAATGGTATACCGATCATGGCGAATATGTAAGCGTTCCCGATTTGAAAGGACTTTCAACTGAAGACGCTGTTAGGGCGTTGCAAGACCGAAACCTCGACTACCTGGTAATTGATAGTATTTACGACCGGAAAGCCACACCGGGCTCGGTATTCGACCAGAGTCCTGCTGTAGAAAGTCAGGTAAAAGAAGGCAGACAAGTTTTCCTCACCATCTACCGATACAGTCCGCCCATGGAAAAACTGGGTATCAAGCAAGGTGATTATGCAACGGTTGCCATGATAAAACTGCGTAACAAGTCCATCGATTTCGACACGTTGTATGAAGACAACAACACCCTCGTGAACAGTATCATTCGTGTTACTCAGCGAGGCAAGGCTCTGAAAGCAACCGACGAGGTAGCACGCGGATCGCGAGTAATACTTGTAATTGGCCGCTCTGTAACCGACAAAATCATCGTTCCCGATTTTACAGGAATGACATGCCTGCAAGCAAAAACAATTCTCGACACCCTTCGTCTTGAATGCAATTGTCGGTTCGAACCGGGAATTTCTTTACCCTCCTCACAAGATTCTTCCTCTTTCCGCGTTTGTCGCCAGGATCCGATACCCGACCCCGAGCGCGGCACATCCGCCGGTCGTATCGTAGATTTGTGGTTGTACAATACACCGTGTGCTCCGGACAGCACACAACAAGACTAGTAATGATGCGAAACTTTATTTATCGGTTGGTAACGCTGGCAGGTTGTTTTGCCTGCATTGCTCCCCTTGTTGCACAAGAGCGCGAGCTGCCTTTGCAATTCAACCCGGAAGCAAACCGCAGGTATCAAGAAGAACAACGGTTTGCACCGCGTCAGCAACGCCAAGGTGCTTCACTACCCATTCCGTTTTTTGACGATTTCTCGCGCTACACACTGCCTACCGCCGACCCTTCCATTCCGGTTGAATGGCAGCAGTGGTCAGACAACGCAGCGTACATCAACACAACGTTTCCGCTCAACCCCATGACCATTGGGGTAGCTACGTTGGATGGGCTCGAGGCCGATGGCACGCCCTACAGCGACACCCTCTATTTCCCAACCATCACAGACGCCTTTTTGGATTGGGGATTAACCGACTCGCTTACTTCATTGCCTATCGATCTTTCAGGAACTACCCCCGACGACAGTGTTTACCTCGTATTCCATGTGCAAGGGGGTGGGCTGGGCAATGCTCCCGATGCCGATGGTATTCTGGGCGCTGAAGGCGACTCGCTCATTCTCGAGTTTTACAGTCCGCTGCAAGAAGGACAATGGGCGCGGGTTTGGGCAAAAGAAGGCGGCGTCGACGCAACTATTTTTGATACCGTGTTTGTGAGTGTGAGTGATTTCATTTATCTCCAAGATGGTTTCCGGTTTCGCTTTCGCAACTATTGCACACAACATGGAGCCCTCGACCACTGGCACCTCGACTACGTTTTGCTGAACAATGATATTAGCCCATCGAATTTCTTCTACGACGAAGTAGCCTTTCAATACTCCAACAACAGCCTGCTGAATTTCGGACTCACCGCTATGCCTTGGACACATTTCCAGCAGAATCCCGATTTGTTCATGCGCGACGAGATAACCTACTCGCAACGTAACCTCGGCATCACGTCCAACATCACCAGTAAATGCACCATCGCATTCGACAACTCCACATTGTTCGAAAGCGATCTCGATGCCAATACTCAGTCGAATGGCTACAGTTCGTTTGAACGCACACTGTCGCTAAACGGCTTCGTGTATGACACACCAACCGTTGTGGATACGGCTTCATTTGAAGTAACCGTGGCGTACAACCCGACCGACATCCATCCGGAAAACGATACGATGCGCTTTGAACAAAAGTTTACCAACTTCTATGCTTACGATGACGGAACGGCCGAGCGAGCATATGGCATTCAAGACGAAGGAGGAAAGGTGGCAATGCGTTTCAACGCAGCAGTCGACGACACCCTTATTGGCGCTTACATCTACTTCGAACCTATTCAATACCTAGCTACCGATCAGTCGTTCATTCTGCAAGCATGGGGCGACGTGAGTGGTGAACCGGGCAATCTGCTCACCAGCGAATTCGATAATTTCAACTTCTCGTTGCCTCACTACTACGAAAGTGGCCCCAATCTTTTTGTGTACTATGACTTTACTGAACCTATAGCAGTGCCTGCCGGTAATTTTTACATTGGCACCCTGCAGCAAAACAATGTATCGCTCAATTTAGGCCTCGATAAAAACACCAACGCCAACAGCACCCAACTGCTCTACCAGCTGCAAGGAAGCACCGACTGGATACCTTCGAGCATAACAGGAAGTGTCATGATTCGCCCCGTTTTCCGTAGTACGCTTCAAGATTGGGTGGGTGTGAAACCTGCGGCAACAAGCACAACCGGCATGGTGTACCCCAATCCGGTACACGATGAACTCCAATTGCAATTGCCTACCTCTTCAGAATTGTATACGTATCGCATCACCGACATGACGGGCAAGTGCGTTACAAACGGTTCAATAGCCAATCAATCAACCTTGCGAATTCCTGTAGAAACTCTTTCTCAAGGCTGTTATATAATCCACTACTTCAACTCAACCCATGAGCAATACAGTGCTCGCTTTGTGAAGCACTGATATGAATGAATTTGATGAAACAGGTGCGCTCGGTGAACAGGATGATGATCTGTTTGAGCACCATCGTGTAGTTGCCGATAAAGGTCAAGGTCTTGTGCGAGTCGATAAATTCCTCTTCGACCGTCTCGAGAAGACTTCCCGCACGCGCGTTCAAGACGCTTGCGACAATGGTTTTGTGCGTGTAAATGGAACGGCTGTAAAGAGCAGCTACAAGGTTAAGCCACTCGATGTGATTACGCTCGAAATGCCCTATCCGGTGCGCGAGCTAGAGCTGATTCCTGAGAACATACCGCTGGAAATTCTCTTTGAAGATCAAGATCTCATCATCCTCAATAAACCATCGAACATGGTGGTGCATCCAGGTCATGGCAACTACAGTGGTACGTTGGTAAATGCACTCATCTATCACTTTCAAAACCTGCCTGTGCGCTCCGATGCACACCCTGGGTTGGTGCATCGACTCGACAAAAACACTACCGGCGTTATGGTGATTGCCAAAACTGAAAAAGCACTGGTGAACCTTAGCAAACAATTTTTTGACCGCACCATTGAACGACGCTATGTGGCGCTCGTTTGGGGTGATGTAAAAGAGGACGGCACGGTAACAGGCAATACCGGCCGAAGTTTGAAAGACCGTAAAGTGTTTACTGTTTTCCCTGAAGGAGATTTCGGTAAGCATGCAGTTACTCATTACAAAGTACTGGAACGCCTAGGATATGTGACGCTGGTTGAGTGCAAACTGGAAACCGGAAGAACACACCAGATTCGTGTGCACATGAAACACATTGGTCACACCCTATTTGGCGACTTCGAATATGGCGGCGATCAGATTTTGAAAGGAACCACTTTTGCCAAATACAAGCAATTCGTTCAGAACAACCTCAATATTCTTCCTCGCCAGGCATTGCATGCGCGCTCTCTAGGCTTCCATCATCCTACAACCGGCGAATGGATGTTTTTTGAAAAAGAACTTCCTCAAGACATGGAGCAAGTGCTTGATCGCTGGCGCAACTACATCAACGCACAGCAAGGCGAAGAGTCTGTTAATTGAGCGAGAAATTGAATTCTCCTTGCTTCATGAGTCGATAATGATGCGAAAGCTTCGCCAATAGATTGGAGAATGTCTTCATCGCGGCATCTGTTTCGGCCGAAATCGGTTCTTTGCGCAAGCGTAGCACCATCAAACCATAAAGCGCCGTGAGGCATACTTCCACATCGTTGGTCGACTTACCGTCTGTGCGTTGGAGGTAATCCTTTATGTTGGGTTGAGCTTGCAGGTATGCCTCGGCATATGATTTATCGCGCACGATATTGAGGAGCGTGTTATGCAAATAGTTCAACTCAAAAATCAACTCGTGTATTTCACTTACATGACCTCGTTGCTCAACACCATCCTTTCGCATACTCTGGGCGAGGCCTGCAAACCATTTCTTCTCTGTTTCAAAAGCATTTTCATCGGGGGCGTATGAATGAATGAATACCTCGAGTGCATTTGCATCGAAATGAACAGCACGCAACAAGTCTTCCATCTGCCAGAGAAAGATGACATACTCCGAAATATTCTCCCGTAATTTTTTTGCCGCTAAACTCATTTGGCCAGTTTTTCTGAAGCGTACTCAGCATTCAATCCGGCGATAACTTCTGCAGTAATATCGTAGTCAGGACTTCCATAAAGTATCACTTGAAATTCGCTTTGCTTATTGATGACGTAATCGATGCCACGCTCTTTGGTGTACTTCTCCAAGTAGGTGTTCACGCGCTTTAAGAGATCTTCCTGCAGTTGGGCCTCTTTCTTCTGAAGCACACCCACTTCGCGTTGCTGAATCTCATCCATCTCGATCTGAAGGCGCTCCATATCCTTTTGCAATGCCATAGCCTCCGCCTCCGACATATCGGGATGCTCTTGTGCATAGCGCATGTTCTGCTCGTATTGTGCCTGTCGTGGGGCGTATTCCTTCTTTACACGTTCTTCAGCAGCTGCCATTTTCTGGTCGAGGTCGTTCGATTTTTCAACGATAAAATCATACTTCGAATTAAGCGTATCACCGTTCACATAAGCCACAATAGTAGCCCTTGGGCCGCCATCGCCAGAGAAAGCGGCAGCAACGGGAACGTTTTCATCAACGCCGGCCGAAGGATTAGAAAGGCCGGAAACTTTAAACCATAACAGAACTACTACAACCGCCAACAAAGCGGAAACAGCCATTGAAATCTTTGCAATCATTATGTGTTTCTTGTTTGATCAAACGACTTCTTAAAATCGGCGTGCATACTCGCAAAACGATTCAGACAATTCTCAAGCAGCTCCGGTGTGAGCAGCGCCTTTACCCCTTCCAATCCTTCAACACTATCGGCACCAATTTTAAACGCTTGCCTGTACTGACCTGCCTCCAGTTCAATGATGTATTTTTCATTATACAGAAAAATCGAAATCTTCAATTGAGGGTGCGGTATGGTAGCTATGATTCTCATTAGTCGGTTGCAAAAATAAGAACTACAAGCTTGCACCGCATCTAACTTTACACCTATGATACGCGATCTTACCTCTGCTGAAGCCAGCGAAAGACTGAAGCAACATGGTTACAATGAACTCGTCGGTGAGGGACCCAAAAACATTTGGCGCATTGCATTGGAAGTTATTCGCGAGCCGATGTTTTTGCTTCTCATTGGATGCGGTACGCTTTACATGTTGCTAGGCGACTACCGTGAGGGCATCGTGCTAGTGTCGAGCATTCTCATCATTATAGGGATCACGTTCGCCCAATACCGCAAAACGGAACGATCGCTCGAAGCACTGCGAAACCTTGCCACACCGCGCGCATTGGTTGTTCGCGATGGAAAGAAGGTGCGCATTGCAGGCCGCGAGGTAGTGCCCGGAGACATATTGGTGTTGCATGAGGGCGATCGGATAGCAGCCGATGCAACGATTGTTGAGTGCATCCATCTTTCGGTAGATGAGTCGCTGCTGACAGGCGAATCAATGCCTGTTTCCAAAAACACAGACGTCGGTAATAGTGCGGTATTCAGCGGAACGCTTGCCGTGCAGGGCTCAGCGCTTGCTTCCGTAACTGCCACCGGAATGAACACGCGCTTTGGTCAAATTGGACATTCACTTCAGTCCATTCAGGACGAAGAAACCCGGCTTCAAAAAGAGATGAAGGTATTCATTCGAACCTTGTCAATTATCGGCATTTTTCTGAGCATCACAGTAGTCGTCGCTTTTTACATTTCGAGAGGCGACTTCCTTGAATCGCTGCTCACCGGATTGGCCGCATCCATGGCCATTTTACCCGAAGAGTTTCCCGTAGTGCTCACCATTTTCCTAGCGCTCGGCGCATGGCGCTTATCCAAGAAAAACGTATTGACGCGTCGTTCGAGTGCCATTGAAACATTGGGTTCGGCCACCGTGCTTTGCAGCGACAAAACCGGCACTATCACACAAAACAAAATGATTGTTGCAGCAGTCGCGCTTGATCGAAAAATTATTGAGCGTAGTGCGTTCCAACCCAATGATAGCTTGTTGCGCCAGCTCATAGCAACAGGTAGCTTAGCATCGGCTCAGGACACTGCCGACCCCATGGAAAAAGCCATATTCGCTTTGCATTCCGATATGGCGTATGAAAAGACAGCACTCGACTTTGAGCGTGAGTATACGTTGAGTAAAGGATTACTCATGATGACCAGAGCTTACCGCTCCAACCAACACACCAACTACTACCTTACGGCGAAGGGAGCTCCAGAAGCAGTGCTTACATTGTGCAATTGCACGGATGAGGAGCGACAGATTCAAATGGATTTAGTGAAGAACATGGCTAGCCAAGGCTATCGTGTTATTGCTGTTGCAGAGGCGACCCATCTTGGTAACACATGGCCCGAATCACAGCACGGCTTCACGTATAAACTACTCGGGCTGCTCGGTTTCGAAGACCCCATACGCGCTGAAGTACCGCAGGCTGTGGCAGAATGCAATGACGCCGGCATTCGTGTTTGCATGATAACGGGCGACTATCCCGCTACAGCCTTAGCCATTGCAGATAAGATTGGATTGCACCACAACGGAAAAGTTCTCACTGGTGATGAATTGGACCGACTCCCTGAGCATGAACTGGCCAAACGAATTGCTGAAACATCTGTATTCGCGCGCGTCATACCCGAACAAAAGCTGCTCATTGTTAACACGCTAAAAGCATCGGGTGAAGTAGTGGCCATGACAGGCGATGGCGTAAATGATGCGCCCGCATTGAAAGCTGCACATATCGGTGTGGCCATGGGAGCAAAAGGAACCGACGTAGCGCGCGAAGCAGCCTCGCTTGTTTTGTTGGACGACAACTTCGCCTCCATTGTAGCGGCCATACGCTCAGGACGGCGGATTTTCGATAACCTGCAAAAGGCCATGTCCTACATACTCTCCATTCACATTCCTATTATAGCACTTACGCTCATACCGGCATTTATGGGTGAGTTACCCATATTGCTTTTTCCCATTCACATTGTGTTCATGGAGCTCATCATCGACCCTGTTTGCTCTATTGCATTCGAATCTGAACAAGAAGAAAGTGGTATCATGCAACGGCCTCCTCGCCCGGCAAACGAACAGTTTTTCGGCAGGAAAAAAATCATATCTGCTATCTTCAAAGGATTGATGCTACTGATAACCGTTTTGGTTGTTTTCGGCTTGTCCATTCAAGAAGGTCATAGCGAAGGTGAAGTAAGAGCCATTGTGTTTTCCACATTAATCATAGGCAACATTTTCCTCATACTGACCGACCTTTCGCACACACGCTCCTTCCTATCTGTGTTTATGGAACGCAGTAAAGCAACACTCCTCATTGTCGGCATCGCGCTGACACTTTTGTTTTCGACCTTGACAATTCCCGGCCTCAACTTCATCTTTAATTTCGAATTCCCCGGGTTCGGTCACTTCTTACCGGCCATTGCAGCTGCAGGCACTATGTTGCTGGTGTTGGAGGGGCATAAGTGGTGGGTGAATAGGGTATAGGTGATAGGTATTAGGTACTAGGGACGATGCGCCTAAAGAGCGTTTTCTTTCTCTTTTGCAATGCGTTTCAAAACGCGAACAATCAACAGTGAGAGGAGTGTGCTTGCGGCGGCGAGATAACCAACGTACTCGAAATTCATTAGCGGGGAGTGCTCATCCACTTGCGAAATGATAGCACCTGAAATAATGCCCGATGAACCGCTTGCCAGCGACATCATAGCCGAATTCAAACTCATGAAGCCTGCTCGCTGCTGGGGATTAACAACGGTTGTTGCAATGGTGTTGGCGGGTATCATTCGACCCGACACCAACACAAAAAAGAACCCTGCAATGGCTAGTACTACATACAAAGGCACCTGAGGCAAGTGCGTTATTACGAGCACGGGAATAATGCTAAGTATCGCTGCCACTGTGAACACACGAAAACGCCCCACTTTATCGACCATACGCCCGATAAAAAACCCGCTCACCACAGTAGCCGCTCCTCCAACAAGGTATATCCACTTGATATCGCTTTGTTGTAAACCCACGTTGTTGATGTAGTAGGGAGTCATGAAAGAAATGACCGTGAACTGCCCCAGCACCAGCAGAACCGTAAACAGAAGCGCGTTGCGCTGTTCACGCGAGGTAAACGCCAATCGAATGGCCGCTGTGCGATCATAAGTAGTGCGGTTCTTTAAATGATCGCGCATGGGCGGGATTCGTTTCCAGGCCATGATCCATACTGGAACCGCAAGGAGCGTAACACCATAAAACGGGACGTGCCAATTATTATCGAACACATCAACCAGGGTGAGTGCTATGGGCATTCCTAAAATTGCGGCAAGCGAAAACGACATTGTGACAATGCCCATCGCCCTGCCTCGGCGTTCCAACGGAATCGCATCACCGATGATAGACATGACCAAGCCACCCAGCAATCCACCGGTGAGTCCGGTAATGACGCGTGTCAGAATGAACAACGCATAATTCAGTGAATCGCTATCTGTATTGGGAAGTATTGCGCTGGAAAGTGTGCCAATCATGAAACCGAAATATGCTGCGAGCAGCGCCTTTCTTCGGTCGATATTATCGAGATAAAACACACCAGCAAATGCAGTAGCGAATGCCGCTATTCCATAGCTCGAAACCAAAAAGCCGTATTCCTGTGGCCCTATCGACAACTCCTTTTTCAGAATATCGCCCATGGGCATCATAATCATGAAATCCACGATGTTCGTGAACTGTATGGCCGCGAGTACGACCAACAGGGCTCGCTCACTTCGTTGTATTCCACTCATGATTTTTGTACAGCGGTTGTTGTGTTACTTTATTGAATACTTCTGCTTTGAATGGCTCGCGCTGCGGATACTCCGATGGCTTCACGTAGTTGATGATCATCGAGAGCAATGCATTTGAAATAATTCTGCGGTGCTTGATGCAACAGGTCAAGTCGACCGGAAAAGCGCCTACTGTCGATTTAATTTCTGCGGCTGTGCGTCCGTAAACAATGCGTGTGCAGCGCAAACGAATGGCAAGCTCTACGTAATCATACAGTATTCGCTGATAGACACCGTGCTCGCGATTGCTTTCATAATCGATACCAATAACGTGCGCTTCCATCACATTTCCGCAACGCATCGCTGTCATGAAGCCAACCAACACATCGTTCAAGAAATACTGACGCACGAAAAACTGATTGGGTATTCTCTTCAGTAAACCGGCCAATGCCGCAGCCTGCAGTTTACCAAGACGGAAGTCGGCCTTCATGTAAACGTTTTCATATAACTGCTGCATTGCTGCTTCATGAAGCAACACATCAGACTCAGTTGCCTCTACCACGCGCAAATTAGAAGAACGCTTTAACGACGACTTGGCCTTGGTGCGAAACTTCGTGTTGAGCGAGTCCAAATAGTCATCGAACGTATTCCACTCCGAAAGGACAGGCATCACCATGTTGTGATCGACCTGAAACTTCTTGAAACGATAACGCTCCAGCTCATCGGCAACGCCAATGGTATTCGGATAAAAATCTTTTGTAACCATCGCGCAAATGCGCTTTCCCTTCTTCTGCTCCTGCGCAGCAATAGCTTCCATGGCATGATGCAAACAATAGGCTATCGTTTTTGAATCGGCCTCCGGCTGAAAGGAAAACCCATGCTCACCAGTAGCGAAGGCATTGCCATTGATAAGGATATTGTGTACATGTTTGCCGCGAATGCGACGTCCAATGGCATTGAGGCAATTCAGAAAAACGTTCGAGTATGCATCTTCAGAAGTCGCAAAGTGTGCAATTTGAAATGCTGCAATACCCAGCGGCTCAGCACCGCGGTAAAACATTGCCAGTCGAATTTCCAGCCCCTTGTCGTGTGCATCTTCAAGCGCCGACAAATAATCTAAACACAAGAAGGCTCCTGCTACCGGATGCAGCTGAGACCATGCATGACCATCTACCTGCGAAGTATGCTCGTAAATGCGCCACGATATCGTCTTGTTATTGCCGGTTAGCATAGTTGATTGCTGCAATTCCTCAGCGGAAGCGGCAGCCTCATGGGTATTGGGGGGCAAAACTAACGGAAGATTCACGAAAAGTAGATTGAAATGACAACTACTAACTTTCTTTGCATAAAAAAAGATGCTCGAAATTCCCGCAGGACTTACGCTCTCCCTTATACTCCTTACACTAACAACCTTTGTAGGGTTTTTGTTCGCTATAGCCTTTTCGAAGAACCAAGCCGTTAGTAGATATGCCACCTGGGTTGCGGTGCCCGTGCTGCTCTGGGTTATCTTCCAAAGCACGCTTTCGCTGAATCGCTGGTATATGGACCGCACTACGGCCCATTTGTTATTCCCCTATCTGCTCACCACCTCCTTCATTGTGGCAATCATGGTCATTCCACAACTGCGAGCATGGGCACTTGGTCTCCGCATGGAAGTATTAATTGCACTTCAGCTCATTCGCTTACCACTTGAAGGTATCTTACACTGGGCTGCCTATCACAGACAAACCCCGCTGGCACTTACATTTTATGGCGGAAGCCCCGAGTTGCTTATTGGAGCTACTACCCCCATCATGTTGTACCTATCGCGAAACATCAACAGCAGAAACAAACGATGGTTGATGATATGGAGTGCGGCGGGATCTGCATCGCTCACAGTGCTTTGGATACGCAGCTTTTTCAGTGCACCATCAACCCAGCAAGCATGGAGTTTCGACATCCCCAATTACCTCATGGTGCATTTCCCGGGTAGTTGGATAGCGACTTTCATCATACCCGTTCTATTGTTTGCGCATCTTGCAACCGTAGTGAAACTAAGAAATACTACCACAGAGAACATATAATTCTCTGTGTCCTCCTTTCCTCTGTGCTGATTATTAAAACCACATAGGAAAGGAGGACACGGAGAAAACATTCAATGATTAACTCTGGTTAAACCGATCGTTTCCACCACTTGAGTAGCTCGGCACCAAAGACAATCAGCACCAGCAACAGAAGGGATACCGAACCCGCCATGTTCACCTGAACACCCGTTGCGTAGGACTTGGGTTCGAACGACCATTCGATGGTATGCTGACCCGCAGGAACTTGCACCCCACGCAGTATGTAATTCGCGCGGAAAGCTGATACTTCATTGCCATCGATGCGACATACCCAGCCGGCAGGATAATAGATCTCACTGAACACAACAGCAGCTGCCGCAGGAGTATTTACCGCGTATGTGAGCTTGTTGGTTGCGTATTTCGTCATCGAAACAGCAGCAGAGCTGTCGACGGCTCCCCATGTAGTTAGCACCGATTTAAACTCATCGTGCACCACTGCAGTATTCGCCGGATTGATTGAACTCAACGCCTGCATTTCTTCATCGGCATTTGCAGCCCAATCAATTTCATTCACGAACCATGCATTGCCCAACGCATGTTTCTCGTTGCTAATGGGAGGTGCAGCGCCGCTGTATTTCACATACTTCGTGTTGAGCATGTTCAATACCGGTGTAGTGCCAAGAACGGAATCAACCACCGCAGGGCTTCCCGACTTAATGCCTTCTGTGATGCGACTGATTTCACCCGACAAATGAAAATCGACAACCTCCTGGTAACGCTTCAACTTCGCGGCGTGGTAGCCACCAATCGACTTGTGGAAATAGGCAACACTCGCGTCGTTGAATACACCCGGCGAAGCCAACAGAACGCGGTAATTGCTATTCAACTGCAATGCTCCGAATTCGCAAGCTGCATGAATGCGCTGAGCGTCATTGCCTGCGTATGGCGAAGTAGTCGACATGGCCTTTTCCAGTTGTGACACCTGTGCCGAATAATCAGGAATGGCGACCATTTCCTTGCGCTGGATGAAGCGATCGCAGGTATCCGGAGTGTATGGAAACAATCGGTTTTCGATACGCTCATAATGTGCGAATTCCATTTTACCTGTGCGCGGATTTTTCTCTTTTTCATTGCTGAAATAGCGCGATGAAACCGACCACATATCGCTCGTAACGATGAGCGCTGCAACACCGGCCAACACATACCAACGCACCTTATTCATGGCCGTTAGAACGGTGAGAGCCAACAACGCAACTACTATGAGCAAACTGCGCTGAGCATCTTCAGAAAACACGGCGCTGCGTACTTCAGGCAATGCATCTTCAATGGAGCTCACCATATTGAGCGCTCCCGAATTGCCCTTGTATTGATCGCGCAATCCGTCGAGATACTCCACTTCATTTTCAGATACGAGCGGCCCTGTTATCGACGGCGTTGTTACCACTACCAGTAGAAGTGCCAACAGCGCACCCCCTGCAATAAAGAAGGTCTTCAGTTGCTTTCCTTGCAACGGTGACTTGACGAGTTCATTCAAGTAAACTATGGCCATAGCCGGTGCCATGATTTGAATGAGCACCAAAATCATCTTTGAGTCTCGGAATTTGTTGTACATCGGGAAGCTCTCGATGAAGAATCGGTTGATTCCATGCATTTCTTTCATGCACAAGAAAATGGCGAGCAACGCAATTGCCATAAACGGCCATTTAATAGCGTCTTTAGAAAGGATCAATGCGAGCACAAATAAGAACATGATGCCTGCACCGAAATAAAATGCGCCTGCAGAACTGCCTTGTGCACCCCAATACTGCGGAAAGCCTTGCAAGTTTTCGCGGACATCCTTCGGTGCCTTTTGCATGGCTTTCTTATTGTCGGAAAGTGGAACGGAAGAGCTTCCTCCTTTCGCATTGGGAATCATCATAGCCCAGGGTTCTCCGGCCGCCATGTTGTATTCCAAAATGTAACTTGTATTCAACCCGTCGGCTGCCTGCGCGCTCTCTTCTCTCCCTTCGGGTTTTATCGTTAGGTCGGTCTTACCGCGAGTAGTAAGCTTGCTGTATTCGTAAGTGGTGTAGATGTTCGCGAAGTTGGGCATCAAGGCTATCACAGCACCGAAAACCAAGGCAATTGCAGCCTTACCGATATCCAACCACTTGCGCTCGATAGCCAATCGGATGGTCTCACCCAACACCACGGCAGCAAGAAGAAACGCCAAGTAATACGTCATCTGCAAGTGGTTGGCGGCAAGGTGCAAACTGAAGAACAATGCGAATACAGCACCGCCCAGCAACCAACGTCCGCGCATGGCAAGTATCAATCCGCCGAGCACAGGAGCCATGTACCCAATAGCGTTCACCTTCGATGTGTGACCACCTCCGATGTAAAGAATATTGATCGTTGAAAGTCCGAATGAAATAGCGCCCACAATGGCAAGCCACGGATTGACTCGCATGCATAACATGAGCACATAGAAACCAAACATGCACATGTACAACGAACCGATAGCAGGATCGGTGCCCCACTTCAGCACCTTGTCGATAGGGCGCACCCAATTGGAAGGGTACATCACGTTGGTTTGATAACCCGGCATACCGCCAAACATGTTGTTGCTCCACAACGACTCTTCGCCGTTCATGAGGCGGTAGTCCGAAAGTTCCTTCGACATACCCATCACCTTTTCGATGTCGGGTTGTTTCAATCCGTATTCTTCATTGATTCCGGAAAAGAACAACTTAGCGATTACAAGAAAGACGATAATCGCCACTGCATGCGGCAGAAGTTGCAGAAGTTTTTGCTTCATAAAAAAAGAATGCAATTTGGTTTGGGGGTGAAGTTAACGACGGATGGGCAATTGGCCTCAATCCTCTTTTATTTCTACATAATCGACATACTCCCCGTCATCATTTCGGCCCTTGTCACGGTTGTTCGACTCAACCCGTATTTCTCCTTCCTTTCGACGGTCTTCGCGAGCTCGCTGCTGATTGCGCATTTGCTCTTGCATGCGTTCCTGAGCACCGCGCACCACGTGCGGAATAGCCAATCGTGCAACCAATCGAATGATGAACGAAATAAACAGAATCCATAAGATGATTTTTACGACTCCGCCAAGAGATGCTTCATATACCATGCTGCAAAATTAATTCGCGTAAGGCTTTACCCCTACTCTATGCGACAAGTCGTTTCTTTTGTTCCGAAACTACCTTTCAGAACAACCCTGTAATCACCCTTCGGCAAATAATACTTCCCATTATCGGCCCTGCGAATGCGAATCATGTCGGCTGCCTCCTTCCCTTTGTTCACCGCATCTTGCAACGGCTTCACTCGGTCTTCCGCAAACGACAAATCGTATGGGATGCGGTTGTACCCGCTATGCAGTTTTACCTCGCCCAATGTTGCCAATTTCAAGGAGTCGGGGCCTAGGATTTCCACCGTGCAAGTCATCGCAGCATTGGTGTAAACCGAAATGGCCTGCTGTGGAACTTCAGCCTCTAACCATTTGCTCCAGTTGCCACCCCAATCGCTGCGCCAGTTAATTGGGGCCAACGTAAACGCTATCATACTCTCCTTCCGATTGGCCATGTATTCGCGGAGCGGTTCAAGGTCGAGTATCCAAATGCTTCGTCCATGTGTTCCCACTACCAAGTCTTCTTCTCGCTCCTGAACAACTAAATCGTGAATCGCTACGGAAGGAAGTACATCACTCAATTCGCTCCAAGTTGCACCGCGGTTGGTGCTCACATACAAGCCATGATCGGTTCCGGCATACAACAAGTCTTCGTGTTTGCTGTCTTCGCGCAATACGTTCACACATTCGAATGGCAGATTGCCTGCGATGGATTGCCATGTCTTTCCTAAGTTTTCCGATACAAACATGTACGCATTGAAATGATCGTTGCGGTATCCGTTCAATGTCAAATAGATCCTGTTTTTCACATGCGATGAAAACTGAACGCGTGTAACCCACAAGTTTGCCGGCAAACCGGATGACACGTCATTCCATGTATAGCCGTTATCGGGTGAAACGTGTACTCTACCGTCATCACTGCCCACGGCAAGCAAACCAAACTGCAGCTTCGACTCGTCGATGGATGTCAATGTTCCGAACGGAACATTGCCGGAGCGCTCTCCTTGTGTTAGATCTTCGCTCAACGTCGTAAACGTTTCGCCCTTGTCGGTGGAACGATGCACTTTATTCGAACAGATGTAGAGAATGTCCTGATTGAATTTCGAAAGCAAAATGGGAGTCTGCCAGTTCCAACGCAGCGGACGTTCACCCAATGTGTGCCGCACAGACAAATCCATGTAATCTTCTTCCTGCAGTTTCACACGTGCATAATTTCCAAACTGATAACCGGTATACAATGTGTTGTTGTCGCGCGTGTCGACCATCACCTGCATGCCATCACCTCCCATAATTTCTTCGAAATCGTTGTGACCTGTTATGCGCCAGTCTTCGTTGGGCTTTGTTCGCGATGAGGCATACCACACACCATTGTCTTGCAATCCGCCATACACGTTGTACGGTTTCGCATCGTCGACCTGCACGGTGTAGAATTGACCCACAGCAGGCGAGTTGCAGTTCACATACGTAGCGCCGTCGTCGTAGGATATCTGCACGCCGCCATCGCTGCCGTTGATGAGGTGATTGGGATTCGTAGGATTAATCCACAGCGCATGATGATCGACGTGTACGTTGCCGGGGTTGATGCCCTTCCACGTGGCGCCACCGTCGCTGCTCTTGATGATGGGTACACCGGCGATGTAGAGTTTCTTCGGATCGACAGGCGAAACACGTATCATCCCGAAATAATAGCCGTAGGTAAACACTACGTCATCAAGGTAGTCAGCATGTGTGCGCTTCCAATCCACCTTCTCCGGATTGCACGCATACACTTCCGCTCCCACGATAGGTGTATTGAAAAGATCTTCGTTGGCATCATACAGATAATCGTACAATGCAGCAGGCTTCAGTTTACCTTCCTTCACGTCAGCCTTGATGGATGTAGCCGTGTATTTCTTTTCGAATCGATTGTCGCGCAAGAAACGCTCGAGTACCGAATCGGGTAAGGCTTGCAATGCTTCAACGGTCATGCCCATGAAGGCATTTTTCTGAATCCCCTCATCCACTTTCTTCACTGCAGTGTCAGGGCGGTGCGCCTGGTTGTCGATGAACGCGAAGAGCGTATGTCCTGCCATGCTGTGATGCAGTGCAAGTCCAATGCGACCCACCGAATCTGCGGGCACAGCGCCTGCGAATGCAGTCTTGCCATCGGCCGCATGCGACATCATCTTCCACGCGTTACCACCGTCGCTCGAAGACCATACAGCGCTTCCCGCACCTTCGCCTTTAAAGTTCCATGCTGAGCGCGTCCGGTTCCAAGTTGCTGCATAGAGCACGTTGGCGTTCATCGGGTCAATCACTAAATCGACGGCGCCGCATCCTTCAGCAGGCTTGAGTGTTTGCTTCCACGTTGCACCGCCGTCGGTTGTTTTGAAGACACCGCGCTGTCCACCCGCCGAATAGAGTGGTCCGAGTGCTGCGACCCAAATCGTATTGGGGTCGGAAGGGTGAACGACTACACGACCGATGTGATGCGCGTCGGGTAGCCCTTTGTGTTCTGCTTTGTATTTGAACGAACCATCCGCTTGCAACACCGGCAGCACGCGATACACACCCACTCCGCTGTAGGATGAACGCGAAGAATTCACTTCGCCTGTGCCAATCCAGATTGCTTCTCCGTGCGGCCAATCAACAGCAATATCGCCAATGGTCATGACTGCTTCGTTGTCGAACACGGGCTCGAACGATACGCCATTATTGCGTGTCACCCACAGGCCACCGCTGGCATAGGCCACATAGAAGTGATGCGGGTTATTCGGGTTGACATCCAAGTCGACCACGCGACCGCTCATGACCGTTGGGCCGATGCATCGCGCAGGTACTTCGCGCCACGGGCTTTGCGCAGCCGCATCGCGCGCAGACGAGAGCGATTGCAGGCGTTCAATTCCAGGGGTAGGTGTTAGCGCGGGTTTTACGCTGGGTTTGCGCTGGGCGTGTGCCGCACAAGAAATGAGAATGAATAGTACAAGGAGGAAACGCATGAACGGGATGTTTGGTGCGAACGAAAATAAAGCAATAACCGTTGCGGAAAAATTAACCGCAGAGACGCGGAGAATGCGGAGAAAATAACTAACCGCAAAGGCGCCAAGAACGCAAAGAATTGTACTCTCTGCTTTCTCAGCGCCTCTGCGGTTAAATATTAAACAGCGGTAAAGACCTTACTTAATATACCGCCAGTCCTGATTATTCTTAATCGCCTTCAACGAATGGTAAATCAACTGAATTACGGAATCCACGTCCTTCATGTGAACCATTTCAACTGTGGTGTGCATGTAGCGCAATGGCAATGAAATGAGCGCACTTGCTACACCCGCATTGCTGTAGGCAAATGCATCGGTATCGGTGCCTGTGCTGCGCGATACGGCTGCGCGTTGGAACGGAATTTTGTTCTTATCCGCTGCGGTGATGATGTGCTTCAACAAGTTGTTTTGCACTGCAGGGCCATACGAAAGCACAGGGCCTTTGCCGCACGCCAAATCACCGTTCACCACTTTGTTCATCATCGGTGTTTGCGTGTCGTGACATACGTCGGTCACAATCGCTACATCGGGCTTGATGCGGTGTGCGATCATTTCTGCACCGCGCAAACCAATTTCTTCTTGCACCGAGTTGGTGAAGTACACACCAAACGGCAACTTATCTTTCTTCTCTTTCAACATGCGCGCTACCTCAGCAATCATGAATCCGCCAATGCGGTTGTCGAGCGCACGACCCAAGTAGTAACGTTCGTTCATGATCATGAACTCGTCTTCAAAAGTACACACGCAGCCCACGTGAATACCCATCTTCTCCACTTCCGCTTTGGTGGTGGCTCCTACTTCGAGGAAGAGGTTCTTCATGCTCGGCGCCTCTTCTTTACCCGGCTCGCGCACGTGAATTGCAGGCCAGCCAAACACGCCCTTCACAATGCCTTTGTCGGTGTGAATGTTCACACGCATACTCGGTGCTATTTGATGGTCGCTGCCGCCGTTGCGACGCAGGTAGATGAATCCGTCGCCTGTGATATAATGCACAAACCACGAAATCTCATCGGCGTGGGCTTCCACCACTACTTTGTA
>JBILIX010000130.1:0-5976 GCA_044368835.1 Flavobacteriales bacterium
GAAGCCTGACCGACGCATCCGAACAACTTTTTGTGCTCGACAACACAGGCAACTTAGTGTCGGGTGTTTTTTGGGGAACAGGCACTTTTCCGGCATTGGTTTCTTCTGTATCGGCCAATGGGTGCACCGCGCTAACAGGAATCACTCTGATTGATAACACCGGTTTTGAATCGATAACGGTGAATGAAGGCACAACCAATGAGCAGGATTGCAGCGGCACTTGGGTAACATCGGGTAGCCCCAGTTTTGGCAACACCAACAGCGACCAGATGCCTATCGCCGCTATTGACGCTACGAACAACATTGTTTGCCAAGGTGGCACGTTGAACTTCAGCGGAGCAGCCAGCTCGGCCTTTTCGTACAGCTGGACCTTCTCGAATGCAACTCCCGCAACCTCCATCGATCAAAATCCGATTGGTATTACGTTCAACACGTTCGGCAGCCAAACCGTAACGCTTACGGTAGAAAACTCATGTGGTGATGCCGATACGGAGACCCTCACCATTCAAGTTGACGAGCCCATCTTGCCTATCGTTAGTGCTTCAGGCCCTACCACACTCTGCGCCGATGAAACGCTCACCCTCAGCGCGAACGCGGGTGGTATTTTGCAATGGCGATTAGACGGTGTTGATTTAACGGGAGAAACAACCAACACCCTTATTCCAGTTGCAAGCGGCAGCTACACAGTGGTTGTAAACAACGGCGTTTGCACCAACGTTTCTCTGCCAGTAGTTGTCACCATCAATTCACTGCCTGTTGCTTCCATTTTAACCACAGACTTCGAGGTTTGTGAAAACGAGGGTCTCATGCTCGAAGGCGCGCCAAGCTTCTCCGGATATAACTGGAGCGAAAACGGAGTGACTATTTCAACGTTGGTAAACTACAATGTGATTACCAGCAATCCAGGCAGTTACACCTATGAACTTACTGTTACTGAAAACGGCTGCGATAGCGACCCACTTCCTGTTGATGTTACTATAAATGCATATCCCGAGGTAGTGATTACCCCGGCTGGTCCGCTCGATTTGTGTCCCGACGAAGACATTGTGCTCAACTCCGTCAATCAACATCAAACCTATCAATGGTATGAGAATGGCAACCCAACGGGCACAAGCGCAACGCTCAACATAGCGTACGAACAAGCTTCAGACGTTATTCTGGAAGCCACAGACAATGGTTGCACGAGCACCAGCGATGCCGTGCAGATTACGTCGCATCCTGTTGCAACAGTTGCTACTTGGTCGCCGCCAACCTATGCTGAAAACAACGTACTTGCTACCTGTCTTACGGAGCACCCGTTGTTGGGGGTATCAAATGGCCCGGTAATTCAGTGGTATGACGACGGTGTTGCGGTTGCCGGAGGCACCAGCTTAATTTTCAACGCCACATCCAACGGCGATTACTACTTCGCGGCTTCCATAAGTGGTGAATGCCCTATTTACAGCGACACCATACAGGTGCAACTGGCAATTGATCTGGCCATCGAAACAACCGCATCCAAAGACACGGCATGCGAGGGCGACATCGTTGACATCATACCAAATGGCAACTTCGTAAGCTACAGTTGGCCGGGGGGTATTGTTGCCGATACGCTGCAGGTTACCAATAGCGGCATATATGTCGTTACAGCACATCTCGTGAGTTGCGACACCACCGACACCGTGACGGTCTTTTTCAGTCCCTACCCCGAAGTATTTGCCGGAGAAGACTTTTACAGTGACTGCGAAGAGAACACCATGCTATATGGTCAAAGTACTGGCGATGACACCTACTGGGAGATTGACGGCATTCAGGTTGCCTCAGGAGATACGATTGCATTTCCAACTCCAACTCGCACCTCAAGCCTTGTTATGATCAGCAGTCTCAACGGATGCGAGGTGCGCGATACCGTTACCATGCAAGTGGACTGTATCTACATTTATGCGCCTACCGCGATAACTCCCGACGGCGACGGCTTGAACGACGTCTTCCGGGTATATGCCAATGGTCTCTCAACTTACACGCTTCGCATCTTCAACCGATTTGGGCAAATGGTGTGGGAAACGAATGACCCCGATGATGTGTGGACAGGCGGCGCACCCGACTATTTTTTGCCGAACGGTGTTTATACCTGGCAAATTGAAGCCCTCGATTATAACCAACAAGAGGCGCTCAGCAAGTCGAGAAGTCGAGGGAGTATTTTGGTGGTGAGGTAAAAGTGGCGAGTGGCGTATGGCGAGTGGCAAGTGGCGAGTGGCGAGTGACTAGGGGCGAAGGGTACCGGACTGTGTGTTGTGCGATGTGGGTGGTTCCCTACAATCCTACAATCCCACAATCCTATAATCCTGTCCTAGCCAAAATTCTGCATCTCTACCAACCTCTTATACACGCCGTCTTGCGACATGAGCTCTTCATGGGTGCCTTGTTCTGCAATGGTTCCGGCCTGAATAACAATAATCTTATCGGCCTTCTTGATGGTGCTTAGGCGGTGAGCAATGACAAGCGATGTGCGGTTTTCCATCAGTTTATTAATGGCTTCCTGCACCAGCTGCTCGCTTTGCGTATCGAGTGCCGACGTGGCTTCGTCTAAGATGAGGATAGGTGGATTTTTATAGAGTGCACGCGCAATGGCAAGGCGTTGCTTTTGGCCACCACTGAGTTTGTTGCCACCATCGCCAACATTGTAGTCGTATTGCTCAGGAAGTGGATTGATAAACTCCTCTGCATTTGCCATGCGCGCGCTTTGCACAATGCGCTGCATATCCATTTCAGCATCATCCCCTAGCGCTATGTTGTTTTTAATGGAATCGTTGAAGAGAATGGACTCTTGCGATACAAATCCCATCATGCTGCGCACATCGGCCACCCTGCAATCGCGCAAGGAAATACCATCAATGAGCACCTCGCCGGCGAGCGGATCATAGAAACGAGCCAACAACGAAGCAAGCGTGCTCTTTCCGCTGCCGCTTGGCCCCACGAGCGCAACGGTTTGTCCCTTTTCAATCGTAAACGAGAGGTCGTGTATTACAGGATCGCCGTAATAACCGAATCGGATATTACGGAACTCAATCTTCTGATTGAAACCGCTGAGTGCACGCGGTGAAGCCGGATCACTCACTGTCAACGGTGCGTCGAGTATTTCATTGATGCGCTCTAGCGAAGCAGCGCCCTTACTGATTTTAAAAATGGCATCGCTAAAGGCGCGAGCAGGTTGGATGATTTGCGAAAAAACCACCAGATAGCCAATGAGTAGCTCCCCTCCCATTTCACCGCTAATAACGATGCGCCCACCAACAAATAGCAAGATAGAAATTACGATAAGCGAGATAAACTCGCTCATAGGAGAACTCAGATATTCGCGGCGATAGAGTCGGTGCATCAGACGGAAATACTGATCGTTCATTCCATCGAAGCGTTGCTTGAACTGCCTCTCCGCATTGAACACTTTGATGATGCGGTTGCCGGTGAGCGTCTCTTCAATAATGGCTATCAAATCGCCCAAGCTGCCCTTGCCTCTCTTGGCTGCATTTTTCAAACTCTTGGCAATGCGAGAAATGAGAAATCCGCTCAACGGCAGGAATAAAAACGCAAAGAGCGTGAGCTTCCAACTGATCACGATAAGTGTAGCCAGTGAAATGATGATCATAACCGGCGACTTCAGCAAGGCCTCCAGCGTGCCAATGACACTGAATTCGATTTCCATCAAATCGTTGGTCATGCGTGAAATGATATCGCCCTTGCGTTCATTGGTGAAATAAGCAACGGGTAAATCAAGAATCTTTTTGTAGAGTGTCTCTCTCAAGTCGCGCGAGACCGATGTTCGGATTTTTGCGATACTCAAGAGTGATAGATAGTTCACTAGGTTCTTCAACAAAGCCAGCACAACGATGAAAGCACACATGAGAGCCAGTGCGGTGCCTTGTCCCTTGGTTGCTATGAAAGCATCAAGCGATGAGCTCGCCCATTGCCACAACTCATTGCTTTGAGCCGTGGCGGAAGGTGTACCACTATTGACGCGAAACAAGATGTAGAGAAAAGGAACAACAGCCAAAAACGTAAACAGCGAGAATACTGCATTCAGAATATTGAACAGAAAGTTCACCACGATACTCGTTCTGTATCCTTGCACCAACTGCCATATTTCACGAAACTTACTCATACTGTGTGTCAGACAAGTTCTGCATCAAGCAAATCAATGCCTGTATAATTGCTTGGTGTAATGGCTTTCAATTCGGCCTTTACCGTGTCATTCAAATTCAGAGAATCAATGAATGAAGCGATATCCGCAGCCGTAACCTGAGTCTTTCCGCGCGTAAGATCCTTGAGTGCCTCATACGGATTGGGGTAACCCTCGCGGCGAAGAATGGTCTGAATAGCCTCTGCCACTACAGCCCAGTTGTCGTTGAGATCTTGCTTAAGCGCATCCTCATTGAGTAAAAGCTTATCAAGCCCCTTCTCGATAGAGTTGAATGCGATAATCATGTGGGCAAAAGGAACACCCACGTTGCGCAGCACGGTGCTATCGGTAAGGTCGCGCTGAAGGCGGCTTACAGGAAGTTTGGCAGCCAAGTGCTCGAGCAAAGCATTTGCAATGCCGAGGTTCCCTTCTGCGTTTTCAAAGTCGATGGGGTTCACCTTATGCGGCATGGCTGATGATCCAATCTCCCCTTCCTTCACTTTCTGACGGAAGTAGTTCATGGAGATGTAGGTCCAGATGTCTCGGCTGAGATCGACTAGGATTGTATTGGTTCGCTTCAGCGCGTCGAACGCTGCAGCCATGTTATCGTAATGCTCAATTTGGGTAGTGAAACGCGAACGACGCAGATTCAATTTCGTTGCTAGGAAAGCCGTTGCGAAGTCGGCCCAGTCGATGTTGGGATAAGCCACGTGATGCGCGTTGAAATTGCCCGTTGCACCGCCGAACTTGGCGTTGTAGGGAATTTCCTCGAGCTGATTGAGTTGCTCATCGAGTCGATCAACAAACACATAAAACTCTTTTCCCAACTTGGTTGGCGAAGCGGGCTGCCCGTGTGTTCGAGCGAGCATGGGCACGTCTTTCCATTCTTTAGCGAAGTTGACCAATCGCTCAAGAATACGATCGATGGCGGGGATGTATATCTCTTCAATCGCATCGCGAAACGACGCCGGTATAGCAGTGTTGTTGATGTCTTGCGAGGTAAGTCCGAAGTGAATAAACTCCTTGTGAGCAGACAAGCCCAGACCTTCAAATTTTTCCTTCAGAAAATACTCAACAGCCTTTACATCGTGGTTGGTAGTGCGCTCCAATTCTTTGATGCGAAGCACATCGTCGTCCGACATTTCCCAGTAGACCTTTCGCAAACTCTCGAGTTGATCCGGTGATACGCTGCTCAATTGCGGCAACGGTATTTCACACAAGCTGATGAAGTATTCGATTTCAACCCAAACACGGTATTTCATGAGCGCATGCTCAGAGAAGTAACCACTTAGGATTTGGGTTTGTTTGCTGTAGCGACCATCGATGGGCGAGATTGCTTTGAGGGCGGTGATGTCCATGGCGCGAAGATAAGGACTGACGACTAAGTACGAAGTACGGTTCGGGTGGGTCTTCGGGCGGAAGCTAATTGTGCTAAAGCGGATGGAGCAACTTTTAACAGCGCTTCAGGATGACGGCCTATGAATGGGCGTTGCGTTCCAGGTTAATCTCGGAGGCAGCGAACGGAAAAGCCGAATTGCTTTGCTCCGCTGCCTCTGTAAGCGCTGCCGAAATTGTAGAGAAGGTATCGATCCCAAGAGTTGGTTGCGCTGCCCGCCGTGGAACTCCACCAACACGCCTGCGCACCAATGAGGTTGAAGATACCAGCTGAATAGCGCCCGCCTCCGGGAATCGCCGAGAACCCACTGCTGTTTGAGGCGTCTGTGTTTGGTGAAAGAAAAAATCCCGTGGAAGCTTCCACAGTACCCGTGGTTTTCATTTTGCCACCCGCAAATTCAACACCGACGAGGTAGTTTGTCAAT
>JBILIX010000131.1:0-5975 GCA_044368835.1 Flavobacteriales bacterium
CCTTACCTGGCATGATGCTGCTTCCCGGTTCGTTTTCTGGAATGAAAATCTCTCCTATGCCACTGCGCGGTCCGCTGGCCATCATGCGAATGTCATTCGCGATTTTGTTGAGCGAAACTGCTAATTGTTTCAGAGCACCATGGCTTTCTACGATGCCATCGTGTGCTGCAAGTGCTTCGAATTTGTTGGGAGCACTTGTGAAAGGAAGCCCGCTGAATTCGGCGATTTTTTTAGCGACCAATTCAGAATATCCTTTTGGTGCATTCAACCCTGTACCCACTGCAGTTCCTCCCAAAGCTAGCTCACCCAAATGAGAAAGCGTATTGTTGAGCGCGCGCAAGCCATGATCGAGCTGAGCTACATACCCGCTTAATTCTTGTCCGAGAGTAACGGGTGTAGCATCCATCAAGTGGGTGCGGCCAATCTTTACTACCTGCATGAAATCTTTGCTCTTGGCTTGAAGAGTATTGCGCAGCAAAGTGACACCGGGAATGGTCTTTTTCAAAACCGATTCATACGCTGCAATGTGCATTGCGGTAGGGTAGGTGTCGTTGGAAGATTGCGATTTGTTGACGTCGTCGTTTGCGCCGAGCAACATTTCGCTTTCGCCCAGTTTACCACCTAGTAAAACATGCGAGCGATTGGCAACAACTTCATTCACGTTCATGTTGCTTTGCGTGCCGCTTCCGGTTTGCCAAATGACGAGCGGAAATTGATCGTCGAGTTTTCCGGCAAGGATTTCATCGCACACGGCGCTTATTGCATCTCGTTTTTCGGCTGGCAATACACCGAGTTCGCAGTTGGTGTGTGCAGCTGCTTTTTTCAGAATGGCGAATGCACGAATAATCTCTTTCGGCATCGATGCTTCCGGACCAATTTTGAAGTTGTTGCGTGAGCGCTCGGTTTGTGCACCCCAGTAAACATGAGCGGGAACTTTAACCTCACCCATGGTGTCTTTTTCAATTCTGTATTCCATATGTTGCGTAATTCTTCTTGTATTAAAAGGTTTCAGCGGCTTTGCCTTGCTGCATCAGATAGCCCTTGAGGAACTCATCGATGTAGCCATCCATCACGGCATCTACATCCGATGTTTCAACACCTGTTCGAACGTCTTTCACCAATTTGTAGGGTTGCATTACATAGTTGCGAATCTGTGAGCCCCACTCAATCTTTTTCTTCGTTGCTTCAATCTCGCTTCGCGCTGCGTTGCGTTTTTCGAGCTCCATCTCATAGAGCTGCGATTTCAACAACTGCATTGCTTTTTCTTTGTTTTGAAGCTGTGAACGTGTTTCCGTATTGTCGATGATAATGCCCGTAGGCGCGTGACGAAGTCGCACACCGGTTTCAACCTTGTTTACGTTTTGTCCGCCTGCGCCTCCGCTTCGGAAGGTGTCCCAGGTGATGTCTGAAGGGTTGATGGCGATTTCTATGGAGTCGTCGACAAGCGGGTACACATACACACTCACAAACGAAGTGTGCCTGCGAGCGTTGGAGTCGAAAGGGGATATGCGCACTAGTCGATGCACTCCGTTTTCGCCTTTGAGCATACCGAACGCAAACTCTCCGTCGATTTCCAATGTGCATTGTTTTACACCTGCTACATCGCCTTCCTGCATGTCAAGTTCTTTAACGGTGTGTCCGTTTTTCTGCGCCCACATCACATACATACGCATGAGAATGCCGGCCCAGTCGCAACTTTCCGTTCCGCCTGCACCTGCGGTTATCTGAAGAACAGCGTTCAGGCTGTCTTCTTCAGAGCTCAACATGTTTTTGAATTCGAGGTCTTCTACACGGGTGGATGCGAGCTTGAATTGCGCTTCCAATTCTTCTTCTGTAGCTGCTTGCTCTTTGAAGAAGTCATAAAGAACGGCCAAATCTTCAACGGAGTCAGAACAATGCTTGAATGCATCGGTCCAGATTTTTTTATTGCGTATTTGACGCATCACCTGCTCCGCCTTTTTGGCGTCGTTCCAGAAGTCGGGGTCTTGTGTTTGCTTTTCGTCTTCCTTTATCTGAAGTAGTTTTACTTCAACGTCAAAGGTACCTCCCAAGCGCGGTCACGCGCTCTTTCAGCTCACCGATAGCATCGCTTGTAATTGCCATAATGATTAATCACTGAATTTGAATAAATGCGGTCGCGAAGGTAGTTATCTTTACCGCTCAAGACCAATAAAGCAATACCAATTCATTTATGGACGACGTTTTCAAGAACAACTCGGAGCATC
Organism: Flavobacteriales bacterium; assembly: GCA_044368835.1. Lineage (GTDB taxonomy): Bacteria > Bacteroidota > Bacteroidia > Flavobacteriales_D > Sanyastnellaceae > JAIBBG01. The sequence continues at coordinate 2,226 of JBILIX010000131.1, forward strand.
ATGAGCCACGCTCTATCGACGCTATCATTGCCGAAGGATTTCATGTAAACGGGCCTGCATTTATTCGTAAGGGTATCAGCTATTTCAGTAATGAATTCGGAATCTACGTTGCTTTTACACTTGTCTACATTGCTCTTTCCATGGCCGCAAGTGCGCTACCGCTCGTAGGTGATTTATCCGGAATGTTGCTGGGTCCTCCATTGGTAGCCGGATTTGCCTGTTACATGCGTTTACAGTCGCGCAACGACCACCGCGAATTTTCGAATTTCTTCGGTGGTTTCCGCAGTGGTAACTGGCCTTCGCTCGTGTCACAGGGTATCAGCGTTACATTGAGCATGGCACTTGCCGCTGCGGTGCTGGTGTTGCCGTTTTACTTTGAACCGTTGCAAACCTTTGCCACGGAGATTCAAAAGATTCAAGGCATGGATCAGGACAAGGTTGCTGAGTTTGTAATCCAATTGTTCACCCCTGCCATAGCTCAAGCTGCTGCGCTAGCCGCGTTAGTAGCCTTGGCCGTGATGACGCTATTTTGTATGGCCCCCATGTTCATTGTGTATCGCGGATATTCAGCCTTTCAGGCAATTGCAGCGAGCTGGAAACTCGTGAGTAAAAGGTACTTGCCGTTTTTGATGTTCAATCTGCTGCTTTGGATCCTCCTAATTGCCGGTTTTATGCTATGCTGCGTTGGCCTGCTGGCAGCATTGCCGGTGTACTACCTCTCGATGGCCAGTGCGTATGAGGAAATTACGGGTGATTGAATTCCTCCGGCCACTCTTCAATAGTAGAAAGCTCTTTTTTAATAGCATCGTAGGAAAAGCCTTTGCGCAAGAGAAATTGAATCAGTTTTGAATTGCGTTCGAAGGTTGTTTTTCCTTTAATTGACGCCCATTTGCGCTTGGCCAGAACACGGATATTGTCTTGATGAACCGCGATTTCCAAAAGAGCCAATGCTTCGCGAATGGATTCATCTGCAATGGATCTGGCTTTCAAATGCATTTTGATTTTTTGGGCGCCCCATCGTTGTAGACTCGATTTATCATGAGCGAATGCCGAAGCGAAGCGTGCATCATCATACAGGTTGCTTTTCCTCAGTCGCTCGATACAAGAGTCGATAAAAGCCTTTTCAGCTCCCCATAAAGTCAACTTCCTCACAAGATCGAACCTGCAACGCTCGGCCTTGTTACACCAATCCACCAGTTTGGTATAGGCTATTTCTTCAGGATACTTCATTGCTTAAAAGGGGCTGTATGTGTCAAAGGTAATCATCCTGTTTTCCAGCGCAACAGGCTTTGATTGGGTCGTCAATGAAATGCCCGATGGCGTGCTGTGTGCAATTTGTATTGAAAAAGCGAACTTTTCTGCTTTGCTTCCGTTCTAACCCCTTTTATGAATGTACTGCTTTGCTTACTTTTGCGAGGCGGTCATAAATAAAGACCACAGCATATTTTTAGTTGTAATGAAAAACGAATTGATTGTTAAACTGCGCGAGCTTCTCAAAACGGAAGAGATTGCCTCTATCCGAGATGGAGTTCGTGAAATCCGCAATGATTGGAAGGCAGAGACTGCCAAGGAACGCCAAATTCAGATGGAAGCTTTTAAGGCTGAAGAACATCCTGAAGAAGTCGAATTTGTTTACGTTCCGCACGAGTTGGAAGGTGAGTTTCAAGAAGTGTTGAAAGTGTACGAGGACCGTGTGGAAGAACACGGGAAGAAACTCGCTGCAGAGCGCCAGAAGAACCTTGAGGTGAAGCATAACATCCTGAACGAAATGGATGCGCTGATCAAGGACGAGCAAAACATTGGGAAAGCTTTCTCCACGCACAAAGCGTTAAAAGAACAATGGGATGCAATCGGTGATGTGCCCGGTGATAAGTACCACGACCTGCAAGAGAAATGGCAGCGATTCAACCATGAGTTTTTCTACAACATCAACATCTATAAGTCGCTTCAGGACCACGACCTGAAAATCAACCTTCGTAAGAAGGAGGAAATGATTGAAGAGGCCAAGAAACTGGCTGAGGTGACGGTCGTCAACGACCTCGAAATTCTCATTAAGAAATTCCAACGCGAGTGGATGAACATCGGTCCGTCTCCACGCGAAACATTCAAGGAATTGGGCGATACGTTTTTCGGAATCTTGCGTGAATCGCAAAACCGAGTGCAAGCCCACTACGATGAGATACACAAGCATAGTGATGAGAATCTCGCGAAGAAGAAGGAGTTGGTGGCCAAGATGAGTGAGATTCTAACAATGGAGATAACGAATGCATCAACCAGTAATCGTTGGACCGATGACGTTCTGAAGCTTCAAGAAGAATGGAGAACGATTGGCTGGGCGCGCAAGAAAGAGAATGAGGAAGTTTGGCAGGAATTCCGCGGCCTATGCGATTTGTTCTTCAGCAAGCGTAACTCTCTATTTGAAGAGAAGCGTTCTGCTTACAAGGTTAATAGAGAAAAGAAGGAGGCGCTTATTGAGCGTGCTCGTGTGATTCAGAATAGCGAAGATTGGAAGTCGGCAACCGAAGACCTGAAGCGCATGCAGGAGGAGTGGAAAGCCATTGGTGGTGCCGATCCACGCGAGGAGCAAAAACTGTGGCAGCGCTTCCGCTCAACATGCGATCATTTCTTCGCGCGCAAAAAGGAAAACTATTCGAAGGTTATCGAAGAGCAAAGTCAGAATCTAGCGCTCAAAATGGATATGCTTACAGAATTGGATGCACTTGAGATTACCGGTAACAAAGGTTCTGACCTTGCTGCGCTCAAATCATTTGGTGAGCGCTGGCATGGCGTAGGTTTTGTGCCTAAGGATAAAGTGAAGGAAGTAATGGATCGTTACAACCAGTTGCTTGATGTGAAGTATGGTCAAATCAATGCCGACAGAGAGCAGCGCGAAATGTCAAGCTTCCGCAGCAAACTCGACAACTTGAAGACCAGTGCGAACGGAGAGGCTCAATTGAAACGTGAGCGCAATTTCATGCGCGAGAAAATAGATAAGCTCAAGCATCAGATTGCTCAGTACGAAAACAACATGGGCATATTCACTGGAAAAGGTGCTGAAGCGTTGCGCAAAGACATCGAGAAGAAAATCAAGGCAACCGAGCGCGAAATAGAAGACATCAAGAAGAAGATGGAGCTGCTCACCAGCAATTAATCGGTCGACTTCTTAATCTTATTTACAGCGTTTGTAGTGGAATATCCCGCTACAATGGGAATGCATACTACAGTTCCTCCACGTCCTTTCGTTTCGGATGAACCAACGATATAACGCTTCGATGTGGGGTCTGTTTCCTGTGCGTCGTAGTCACCACCTTTCACCAATAGGTCGGGCTGTATGAATTCGATCAACGCTGCAGGCGTGTCTTCTGTGAAGATGATAGCCGCATCAACGCATCGCAATGCAGCAATAACGCCCGCTCGGGCAACTTCATCGTGAATGGGGCGTTCCGGCCCTTTGTTCAATCGTTTCACGGAGGCGTCGTCGTTGATGCCTACAATTAAACAATCGCCCAGTGCTTTTGCATCCTCCAAATAACGTACGTGTCCGAGGTGAAGAATATCGAACACACCGTTTGTGAAAACGATTTTCTTGCCCTCAGCTCTCCAGCTGTCAAGTTGATTGCGAAGTGCTGTGTAGCTTGGAAAATGCATTTTATTTTTTGTTGGTTGCAATCAGGAAGCTGACCGAGCCGACGAGAATATCCCAGGCTGTTTTGATCGACCATGAAATGAGCGCATAAATTTTACCTGCAG
>JBILIX010000132.1:0-5972 GCA_044368835.1 Flavobacteriales bacterium
AACGTATTTGTGGTTCCGTTGCTCGGATGGTGCCTACAACATACAGACCCTTCAACTCGAAGGAAAAAAACGCATGGAAATCGAAGAATTCCTTCGCGGTTGGCGGTCAAATGCACTCTAAGGATTTTAGGATTTTAGGATTGTAGGATAATAGGGAAAGCGCTAATTACCCATATTACCTCGCACCTCACACCTCGCACCTGTCACCTCTCACCTATTTCCCGCACATCGTAACCACATACTGAAGTATCAAGTCTTCCGTAGGCTTATCAATCTTTGCCTTAGGAGCCATGCGCTTCACGTGCTTTCCCCATTGTTCTTCGTTGTATGCTGTAGTGCTCTTTAACCCGTGACAATTACCACAGTTATCCTCATAAAGTGTTTTTCCCTTTTGTAAGGAAGCCAATGAAGAGCCCGGGTATTTTGTTGCCGCTCGAGTGGCATCTACCTCGGAGAGTGCAGTTGTGGTCTTCTTGCTGGCACAGGCGGCGAGAAGAAGAAGAGTAGCTGATAGAAAGATAAAGTTTTTCATGGGTTAAGCTTTAGGTGGAGTTGGAAGTCGAAATGTAAAGATGGTGCCTTTTCCGAGAGTCGACTCAATGTGAAGGGCTGATTTGTGTTTGGTTAAAAATTCAGTAACGAGCACCATACCAAAGCCGCGGCCTTTTTCACGATTGGTGCCGCGTGTAGTGAACTGAACACCTTTAGTGATATTGTCGATTTGCTCTTGTGTCATACCCACGCCGGAATCTTGGATACTAAATTCGATTTGGTCATTCAGATCAATCGCGCTGATACTGATTACGCCCTGTATTGGAGTGAATTTAATGGCATTACCTACTAAGTTTCTAAATACACTGTCGATCATGTTGATGTCGACGAAGAGTTTTAAATTGACCGGTATGCTGAGTTTAACGAAAATGTTCTTTGCTGCTAAAGCTGAATCGTTGTTGGAAAGCAGTATGCTGAGCATGCGATCTACTTCATGAACGGATGGGTTGATATTCAGTTCGTCTTGTTGCGTGCGCGTCCACTGCAGCATATTATCGAGCGTGGCCAGCGTTTTGACGGCGTCTAATTTTAGGCTGTGCAATAAGTTCGATTTATCTTCATCGCTCAAACTCATTTGCTCAATCACATCTATTACACCAATGGTTTTTCCGATGTCACCTCGAATATCATGCGACATCATCGAGAGTAATTTATCGCGGGTGCGAATGCTACCGAGCATGATTTTGTTTTGATGCGCATTCACTGCACTCTTGGCTTTTAATTCGTCGAGTATCGATTGGTTTAATCGAATCACGGTGTACACGATATAGAGACTAAACAACAAGGAACCGGAAAGGTTAATAATCCAGTAAATATGCATGCTGCTGTCAATCAACTCAACATGATCGGAGTGGTCATGAAGTATTAAATAAAGAGGCAAGCTGATGATTGTGGCAAGAATGATAAGCACGCTAAACGTTCGTTCTTTCGTGCTGAAAACGACCATTGAACTCAATGCGAGCGGTATGAGGAATGCCCATGCAAAAACATGCTCAGAGTAAATGACGGTAATGCCTAGGATTACTGCTAGCACATGCAGGTGTGCGACGAGTTTGGCAAATGTGCCATATCCATGGCGAAACGAATACAAATAGACTGGACAACCAATGGCAAGCGACGCGCAAAAAAGAGCAACAGGAAGGAAACCAATAAAGAGGTCTATAATACAAATCAACCCTCCTAAAATCCCCATTCCAATCAATAGAAGAGCGAAAAGACGTTGTCGCTTTATTCCATTAACAGATTCCCCCCCGGGTAAAAAACGATCAGCTAGAATTTCTAATCCGACTTGAGGGGATTGCATAAATGAGTCCTTAAAGATTTCGTTGGCGAAATGTAATACAATACTACCGAACTTTAAGAAGCGAGAATCATGGAGTCATAATTATCTTGCATGCCATGAGAAATTGGTTGATCGGATTGGTTGCTGTTGTGTTGTGCATGAGCCAATCGTGCCGCCCTTATGCGAATGAAGAGCAGGACTGCCCAACAACAACACTGCCAACTGTAAGTGCAATGGATGAGTCGTTGCTTTCGCTTTCCGATAGTGTGGAGGTATGGCTCGATAGCATGCAGATGAGCAATGGACTGGTCGAGACGAGCTATCAAAGCAATCTCGCATCGCTCTATGATAATGCACTTTCGGCCTGTGCTTTTATAAGCGCCGGCCGTGTTGATGAGGCAAGGAGCATCTTATCGTTTTTCAACCAGCGTTTGAACACCGAAATGCTCGTTGGCACAGGTGGCTATTTCCAGTTTCGCAATGCATCCGGTCCGCAAGGTAACCGTTGGCTGGGCGACAATGCGTGGTTGCTCATTGCTATTCACAATTATGAAGACGCGACCGGCGATTATCAATTTTCGCAAATGCGCATTGCTTTAGACACTTGGATTCGATCGCAACAAGATATAGACGGAGGACTTTGGGGCGGAACCGATGCAACGGGGGCAACCATTGGCAAAGTGACCGAAGGAATTATAGACGCATTTAATGCTGTTCATGGATTTGATGCTTTTCATGAGGGGGTGCTTTTGTATCTCGAGCAACAGCGCTGGGACACGACAGAGCAGCTGCTCGTTTCGTGGCCCGGTAGCAATTACTATTACGCCCTCGACAATTTCTCATGGGGTTATTGCACGTTTGAAGGATTTCCTGAAAGGATGTTGGACGATGCCGATCGATTTTTGAATGTTCAATTGCACGCACCCTCACAGCGTTACGTGACGGGGTATTGCTTCGATGAAGACCGCGACGCCGTCTGGATGGAGGGCACGGCGCAAATGGCAGTGGCTTATACCAAAGCAGGTAATAGCGAGAAGACCAATTCCATTTTATTAGAAGTCGCCAAGACACGATTGACCCAAGCCGGCTGGACTGGCGCACGAGGAATACCCTATGCAACCAATCAAGGCACCGGATATGGCGGAGGGTTGCTATGGGACGGTATCGACACACAAGCCGCCACCGCAGCGAGCACCTGGTTCATTATGGCGTGCAATGAATTTGATCCGATGAGGGTTGGTTATGAAAAGGGAATACCGCAAAATTTGAAGTTTTGGTAATTGGACGATCAAAAAAAAGACCGCTCACAGGTGAGCAGTCTTTTTGAGAGTTTGAGGATAGTAAAGTGCTGGAAAATTATTGTGGCAAACACATGAAGCTTACGGTTTTTGTCTCCGTCGTGCCGTCATGATCCACTTCTGCAACAATGGTTAATTGCATAGTGCTGGTATCCACCACATCATTGATCCAAGAGCCATTGATAGAGTAGCTCGTTCCGTGTTCATGTTCAGACATACTCCAAACAGTGCTGTCGGCGGTCAAATTTTTGAGAGTCGCTTCGTAGCCGTGGATTTCAATGTTACTCGAAATTGTGGCTATAATATCCAAAGTGTCATTCAAATGCAAATGCATGGTATTAGTAGGAGATGCAATGGAAATGTTTACTTCTACATCTTCGTGATCATGCTCCTCGTCTTTCTTGCACGATTGAGTTGCAGCAGCTAAGAATAGGGTAGCGAAAAAAAGAATTTTTGTATTCATGATGTCTTGTTTTTTTAATATAGAAAAATGAGTAATCGCACTTGCACATTGTGTTTTAATGAGCTGTATCCCTCGGCTATGTGCGAATGAAGGGAACGCCCATATTCAAATCCAACTGAAAAACGTCTTGAGAATAGGTCAAAACTGCCTGATGCCATTAACAGGTTACCGCCTGTAAATGGAACTTCAACATCATATCGAGTGTCTTGTACATCAGGAGCCCACGCTTCTTGCGAGAGAGCTATTGAAGGAACAAAACGCCATGAATTCTTATCAAACGAAGAGAAGAGACGTACTCCTCCCATAATCATTTGTCCGAATTGGTAATGTTCAGGATTGATACCTGAATACTTGTAGTTGCAGTCCATCTGGATGCCGTGGTTTTTGTGGCGCAGGGTATACATAAGCATACCCGTTAGATCCCACGATCCACTTCCTTGTTGAACGACAGCAGGAATTTCATGATTGAATTCGAAATCGCCCGTTGGGGTTTCAACACCGATACCTGCTAGGATCTGATGCTTTACATTCTTCGATTCATTCGGTTTGAGCAAGGAGGAAGCAACCGTAAGCGATATGTCACCCAGCCCACGCTGAAAAACCTGTCCGGTTCTACCCGTGTTATAAGGGATGGAAGCTAAGAGCATCACCCCTGAATTAAAGGAATATCTTCCGTTGATTTCAGTCCGAATGAAAGAGTCATTACTTCCATCAGAATGCATGAATCCAATTGAATGGGGTTCTGTCAGGAAAGAACGAGAGCGCATTCTCAACCCAATGAAATGTTGGTTGTTGCTCGGCATAATTCCCCAACCTGCTTGGCCTGCACCACTGCCGCAGCCATCGCAAGCATGTAACCCCTTTGCAGCTATTGTAAGTAAAATAGCCAAAAGAGCATATTTCATAATTGAAAAAATGAATTAGTTTGGAACAGTATTCTCAACCTACAAGGCAGGAGGATGTTTCAAACTTTCCAAGTGGGCACAATAGAAAGTCTCTTCGTTTAAGGCCCTTGCCTTAAGAAAGAGCATGCTAGGAATTGGAATACTCGCAGATTCACATTCAACATGGAACACCAGCTCTTTTTGATCCGGATACTTTGGTTGAAGGGGCAACGATTGTGTGTTTGTTTTTTCCAATTGTTTATTCAGGTAACAATTGCCTTTACAGCAGTTGTTCACCTCGTCTTTCTTCTCGCACAATTCTTTTTCGATGTAAGAACGATTGATTTCAAATTGAATAAGAACAATCGTTTTGAGCGAAAAAGTGCAGAAAAAAAGAAGAACAATCGGTATTGTGAAGAAACGAATCACGGCCGCGAAATTATCACACATGTGCGGCACAAACAATTTATAATTCAGGAAAAGCTACTCTGATCAGTGAGGTTGGTATTTCTCATTCTCATTCCTTTCTGTTTCAGAAAAAGTTAGAATGAGAAACAGAAACACAATGAGAATGAGTACTTCCCTTACCCCTTACCCCTTAACGCCTGCCCCTTTAACAATCTCATCCACCACCGCCGGATCCAACAACGTCGTCGTATCGCCCAACGAACTCACATCGCCTTCGGCCACTTTGCGAAGGATTCGGCGCATGATTTTTCCTGAACGTGTTTTGGGCAAGCCGCTCACAAATTGAATGACATCGGGCTTGGCAATGCGACCAATTTCATGCGCCACCGTTTCTGTGATGCGCTGGCGCATATCTTCATTGGCTTCGCTGCCTTGCGCGAGGATTACATAGGCGTAAATACCTTGTCCTTTAATGTCGTGCGGATAACCCACCACCGCGCTTTCGACGACGCTCTTGTTTTGATTGATGGCGTTTTCGATTTCAGCGGTGCCAAAGCGATGACCGCTCACGTTGATCACATCGTCCACTCGTCCGATGATACGGTAGAGTCCGTCTTCATCCCTGCGCGCACCATCGCCGGTGAAGTAGAGGTTGGGGTAGGTCGAGAAGTAGGTCTGTCGGCAGCGCTCATGATCGCCCCAGGTGCTGCGAAGGATAGATGGCCATGGGAACTTGAAACACAAGTGTCCTTCCACGCCGTTGCCTTCGATTTCATTTCCGTTTGAGTCAACGAGAATAGGCTGCACACCCGGCATGGGCAGTCCGGCCAAGGCGGGTTTCGATTCGGTAACACCTGCGCACGAAGTGAGCATGATGCCTCCTGTTTCAGTTTGCCAGAAAGTGTCCACAATGGCGCAGCGGTTTTTACCAATGTTCGTGTCGTACCAATGCCAAGCCTCTTCGTTGATGGGCTCACCCACAGAGCCCAGCACACGCAACGATTGCAGTGAATAGGGGAGTACATGGTCGAGCCCTGCCGACATCAACGAGCGAATCGCGGTTGGTGCTGTGTAGAAAATATTCA
>JBILIX010000113.1:0-6491 GCA_044368835.1 Flavobacteriales bacterium
CGGTGGGCTAGCTCTTCTCCCTTACTGGTGGCCTCCCAGAAGAATTGGAACGAGCTTGAGGCCCTTAACACAGGGCATTCATGCACCATATTGGCCGCCCAACGATAGAGAGGTCCTGCATTGTAATCATGTCCCGAAGAGTTAAACAGCTGCACTAGGAAGTCGTTATACACCTCCTTTTGTGGCGCATGCCGGATGTAGTGCGCAACACCCACGGCGGCTATTTGGTGAAGGATCTCTTCGGCTAATTCAACCAGTTCATCGGCAGCGTATTCTTCATCTTCTCCCAACGCAGCGTCTATTGCTGCGGTGATTCGTGTATTATTCGTGTAGTATTGTCGAGCCCGCGCCAACGTGGGCGCGTGCAAAAGAATGGATTTCATACAACGTGTTTAGGGTTGGGAAGATAATGGAAAAACAAAACTCGCCAAGACTATGGGCACTATTCCACGATCGCACCTACAGAAGACTCGCTGACGGGTTCACCAAGAAACCGAGAAAGGCCAGAAGGTGGCGCACAAGCGCTTAAGAAGTGCGAGTGGAAACTCAGCTGAACAACTGAAATTGGAAGTCGACAATGTGTTACAAGCTGTGTTGTAATAAAAGAAATCAGACAAATCATCGTAGATCAAATACTGATTCATCTCGCTGATGAGTTCGTTTTGCATCTTGACGTCGATAGCTGTCATCTCCTCATTACAGTCCGAAATTTGATCATTAACGAAGTGCTTCATAAAAAAGCAATCTCCGGAGGGTATGGCTATCCTCACTTCATCATATTCCAAATTTGTTTCGGATACTTTATACAAATAATCCCCCTGACAATTTCCTCCTTCATACCCGACCGCTATTATGTAGTGGATATATACCGCTTCATTCTCATCAAAAAACCTTCTGTGGGCGCAAAACATGCGCAGAAAGCGAATGGATTGAATCGATTCTTCATCCGCAGTTTCAATATTGTCTGCTAATTGGATAAGGTAACTCACAAGAAACGAATTTTGAATTTAACAAAAAGGAAAGTCTACCAATGAAAGCCATGCAAGCTTATGTGGCCAATAAGAGATAACACCAATTCATCGCCGCGACGGACGATATTGAAATTGGCATTAGTGCATTATGAGGTTAGAAGATCGGAATTAAGCCAAGGCTTTTATGGCCTCCGGTAACTCAATATCCTGTTCAATCCATTCTAATTCTTCATCATACCAAAACCCCTTGCGCTTGCTGTTCAAATGATCGTAGATAATTACATACTTTTCGCGACCTTCTGCAAATCTGCCTAATTCCTCCCATAGAGCGAAATCCTCCATTTTAACAGAACTGTAGTGAAACCAAAGTGCGCAAGGACTCTCAGGATCGGATTCGTCTTCGAGTTTCACAATAATCTTATCTGCCTCACCAAATTTTCTGGTAATGCCACCTTTAAATTTTTCGAGGTAATTCAGTTCTTCTCCCTCATATGGTTCGAATGTGATGGTAATCATAGCGTAATGTGTTGCTTGTGTTTCAAATGTAGCAAAAGCAAACATATGCATTGCAAAAACGCCCTATTCGTCTTAAGGCCAAACAAAAACACAAATGCAACTCATCAATCGGCAAGCTTTTTCATGATCACGAAACCCAGGTCGCCCGCTTGCAATCGATTCGCAGGAATTTTTTTGGAGTAATAACGTGAGATCAAACAGACATTCTGCTCATCGGCGCAATATGACCTTGTACACATTTTGAATTATCTTCCATTTAGTGCACAACACTTGTACACATTTCATTTTATTCTCGATTTTGTGTACACAACCTGTAAACAATTTTTAAAACAAAATCGAAAATGTGTACACCTGGACTTTGCTAGGTTACCTACGAATGTAATCACATTACTACATTCGCCTGCATAGTTTAGATACATTCCCACCCATGCCCAACATCCCCAAGTCCTTTCTAAAATCACTCGACGAAATTGCTTTGGCCAATTTCTATGAAGCCAAGCAACGCTACATCCTGCATCTGGGAGAAAGCCTCATCATGCACCTCAGCTCCTTTGTGCTGGCAGAATACCGTGATTCGGGGCTAACGTATTTGAAGGTTGAGAAAGATATCTTCAACATGAAGAAGTCGTTGTCGCTAGGAATTTACGTAGGATGGATACGCGATACGGCGCAGTTCCTTGCCAAACACGACAAGCCTTCCATTCTGAACGAATACCTGACAAAAACAAGCCCGAACCCCGAACTTTCACTGTTCATCATTTCATACGAAAACTTCAAAAAGGTGCTGGAGTCGGAACAGCCCGAGCCACTCTTCGAGCAGGCACAAAAACTCATGAAAGGCTCCACCCTGAAAAATGTTTGCCTCAACGACTTCTTGAATGCATTTGTTCAGCTGCGAAATAAAATCGCCCACCCTATCTACGAAATCGATAATAAGAAAGGCAAAGGGAAAATGATCAGCTGGCCCTTTAACGACGACTACTACCGATTTATACTTCCCACACTGGAAGCTGCGATCAAAAAAGTAATGGAAGACCTGCGCGCACTGTGGGAATATGATCAATGCGTGGTGAGCGAAGTTGAAAAGAATACACTTGTGGTAAGTGATGAATCGGGCACATCCAGTCGGTCGCTACCCCTACCCCGCCCTATCACGGAAGAGTTAAAGGTGCTGCTCAACAGTAATAACCACCTGCTCATCAACGACTGGTCTGAACTACTCAAACCAAAAGAAGAAGCCATTGCCGAAATCCAACGGGAGCAGGAGGAATTGCGCAAAATATCGAGCATCGGTGAACTGAAAAACAACATTACTCATTGCCTCGACGACGGACAGATAAGCGTAGAAGAATTCAAGTTTTTAGAATCCATCACGAAAGCGAAACTGGGCATGAGCAGCGATGAACTTCGCGCACTCATCGTTCAGACGGCCAATGAAATGGGTATCGAAAATCCATTTCCCGAAGTCGATAATCGCTTTGTAGAAGCTATCGACAAAGCCATCAAAGGCAGATCGTTCAACAGTCTTGTTTTGAAGTTGATGGGTGAGCAATATGGCGTATCGGCCGATGAATTTGAAAAGCTGGTCGACTCGCGCGCTTATGCCCTGGGTGTGTCACCGGCAGATGCTCGCAAGTCGGACTATCATCAGTTCGACACGCAAGCACTGAAGTTGTATCAGTCGCTCGCCATGTCGCGTATGTGGCTCATGGGAATTGCCAAATTGAACACCGGCGAAAATTTCAAGATTGTCGGTAATTCCAACGATGCCGGCACCAAAGAGTACTGGCATAAGTTTGCCTTTAAGACGCTACAACAATTTGCCGAGTATAAACTGAAAAACCTACAGCAAGAAGGTGGCTTGCAATGGACCACCAAGCAAAACCAATGGCAAATCGGAAACATGACATCCTATGCCTGGTGCAGCATGTTTCCGCTCAATGCACCCACAAAGGCTGCGCTCGCTTTGCATATCTCGGCCTACTCCTCGGGCGATGTCGCCATCGGGTTTCTGCCCGATTGGAAAGACCAGCGCGACATAGAACACTTCGGTCTGCTGCAGTATCATACACGCAAAAACCTACGTCGATTTTTCGATAAATACCTTTCCGAGTTTTACAAGTACCCCGATCTGGTGCTGTGGGACAGAATTACCGAAACGGCGTTTGCCCCTGTTACCGAAGTAATCGAAAAACACCCCTGGTATTTCGAGGCTGATTATAGTTTTGAGCAAATCCAATTTTGCCAAACGTTTCTGCGCACCATCGAGAATCCCGGTTTGCTTTCGGAGTCGTTTGATATCGCCTTCAACCTGTTCAACGCACTGATACCGGAAATAACACAAGACTATTTGCTGGCACTACCCGAGTTGAATGATGTGCTTGCGCTACAGGAAGCAGACATTGTTCAGGTAATAAACGAGGCGAAAGCTATCTTCTCTGAATACACTAGCAATAGTTCAGACATTGAAATGGAAACCGAATCCAAACGCGGATCACTTGGTTTCTATTTGCAAGAAAAGAAAGACGGTGCACCACTCTTCTTCCAGCTGCGCTTCACTGCCGATTATAATAAAGCACAGATTCACTGTGATATAAAAGTGCGATGCAGTCATAACCGCCTTGAGCTGCACTTACTCATGGAAGAGCAATTGTCGTCACTTTCCCTCGAGCGCCTTCCCTTTGACAAGCTCTATCGCAAAAGCTGTTTGATATTGAGACGAACGATGACAAATGTGAATGCTGAAGCCACTATTATACTTGATTCCCTGAGAACTTTCTTACAATCGCTCACCGAACGTTTCGCCGCTCACAATGTTCAGGTTCTCGGCCTGAGACCTGTGGTAGCAGAAGGTGAAACCTACATGACCCTGGCAAACGAAGTACTCGACCATTTGATCGCATCTGAGCAGGATCGTTTCTCGAATAACTTGAAAAAGGAGCGCAACATCAGCAACCGTCTGGTGTATCTCGACTATAATAATTCCAATAAAAAACACGGCAATCATTGGCTGGGCTACGGCATTGACTGGAGAAACACCACAGAACCCCGGTGGATAGTAATGTTGCATCTGCAGAACACGCTAACAGGAGCTGCGCTGGCCGCCAAGATGGAATCGTTTGCCGCCGGGCATGGATATTCATTGAACACTACCGCTATAGCATCGGAATCGAAGAACGCAACCTGGCGCATAGAACAAGCTGCAGACGAGCACATCACCGCCTCGAGTGAATACAATCGAAACCATGCTGCACGATTAGGTAGATTGCACAGCGAGCACAAATACGCCAACTGGAGCGCGCGCACGTGTGACGACAATCAATGGATACAGTTAGACCTTCAAAAGCTATCGCACGCATGGGAGATAGCTGTCCAAGGGCGCTTCAATCGGGAGCAATGGCTGACGCGCTTTGATGTACTAACCAGTGAGAATGGAAAAGAATGGGATGTTGCAGCCGAAAATCGTCAAGGCCCATCGGGCTGTGACGACATCGTCTATGTCGTATTTGATAAGCCCATTACAGCACGTTACGTTCGTATCCATGCGCGCGAATGGCATGGTTGGATCAGTTTGCGATTCGATGTGAAAGTAAGCGAAATAGAACCCGGTCAAATGACCCTCGAAAAGCGATGGACAATGGAAAATCAAACAGCGGAAAAGCTTACTACCCTCACCAAGGAAGAACTTACGATTATTTATGGCGCATTTGCCGGGGAGTTTAGCATCAAATAACCACAGCCGTTTAATTCCTTACAGATATGCGCAACCTCATCATCATCATCCTTCTGGTACTCGTCGTAGGCGGAATCATATACTTCCTGACACGTCCGAGTAAACGAGCACAGACGAAAAAAACGCCGCAGACCGAATCGGTCGCATCGAAACCGGCGGAGGCTAATGAGCCGGCAGTGGCATCCACTTCATTATCGATTTCTGCAACCCATGCCGAATGGCCTGCTGTGAGCGATACAGGAAGCGTTGTATCCTACACAGGATTCTCGCTGTTGTATGACGAAACACACGAGCAGGCGCGTTGGGTCGCCTATGAGCTTACCCAAGAAGAGACAGGCAATGGAGTGGAGCGCAGCAATCACTTTATGGAAGACCCACACATTGCAACTCAAAGCGCAACGAATGCCGACTATGCCAAATCGGGATACGACCGCGGCCATTTGGCTCCGGCATCTGATATGGGCTGGTCTGCTACATCCATGGAGGAGAGTTTTTACTTCAGCAACATGAGTCCGCAAAACCCGAGTTTCAACCGCGGCATTTGGAAGAAGCTGGAAACCCAGGTGCGCAACTGGGCCAATGAGCACGGGGCCGTGTATGTTGTAACCGGACCTGTACTGAGCGATGGCCTTCCTTCAATTGGTCCTAACGAAGTATCGGTGCCCAACTGCTATTATAAAGTTCTGCTCGACACGCGAGAACCGGAAAAGCACGGCATTGGCTTCATCCTTCCGAATGCCCCTTCCAAATTGCCCCTATCCTCTTTTGCCGTATCCATAGACAGTGTAGAAAAGATTACAGGATTGGATTTCTTCCCTGCGCTTCCGAAGGGTTTGCAGATGTTGGAGGGAGAGAATTGTTTTGAGTGCTGGTGAGAGAGGGACGAGGGCCCCAAAAGCCCATTAGCCTTGTTAGTGCTCTTTTAGCATACTCTGCAATTCAGCTTTCCTAAACGCATCTTTCTCACCTATCCACGAAAGTGCTTGCTTGGCAATGTTGTTCGCAACTTCATGTTTCTTGAGTTCCATCAATCGTTTGCCTGCGATGTAGAACGCTTCCACGGGCGAATCGTCCAAATCGTTTAACTTCAGATGCTCGGCCTGCTGCTTAATTCGATTGCACAAATCAATGATAATTTCTGAATCGGATTCAGACTTATTCATGCATACGTCCATCAATTCAATATTCAACATCAAGCTATGTTCCTTTTCTGAAAAACCCCTTTTATCCATGGCTAAAACCTCCTGCTTAAGCTCCTCCCTTTCCGAAAT
>JBILIX010000133.1:0-5869 GCA_044368835.1 Flavobacteriales bacterium
GGTTCCTCCTAACTTCACGCAAAGCTCGAAAATTTCACGAATGGCAACAGGCAAATCATCATTCCACTGCTTGTCTGTTAGCTCTCCACGAATGATATTCACATGAAGGTTGCCATCACCAGCATGCCCGTAGCATACTGATTTGAAACCATAGCGCTTCCCTATTTCCTTGACACCGTTGAGTAACACGGGAAGCTGGTATCTTGGAACTACGGTGTCTTCCTCCTTGTATACACTGTTCGACTTTACAGCCTCAGCCACTTTCCTTCTCAGTTTCCAAAGCTGATTCTTTTGTGCTTCATCATCTGCAAAAAGAATTTCACCGCATCCGAACGTTTGCACCACGGATGAAATTACCTCGCAGTCGGCCATCAAAGCGTCCACATGGTTGCCATCCACTTCAATAAGCAAGTGAGCTTGTATTTCTTCATCAACCGGCACATGCACATCGTCTACGAATCGCAATACCCAATCGATTGCATCTCGCTCCATAAATTCAAGAGCGCTCGGTGTAATGCCAGCACGGAAAATCGCACTTACCGCTTCGCACGCCTTCGCTGCGTCGAAGAATGGCACCAGCATCAGCAGATTATTTTTCGGGAGTGGCACCAGCTTGAGGACTGCTTTGGTAATGACACCCAGCGTTCCTTCACTTCCCACCATCAACTGAGTAAGGTTGTAGCCTGTTGAGTTCTTTAAGGTGTTTGCACCTGTGTAAATGATATCACCATTTGCAAGTACTACTTCGAGGTTGAGCACGAAGTCTTTGGTTACACCGTATTTCACTGCCCTTGGTCCACCGGCATTTTCTGCGAGGTTGCCACCAATGAAACAAGAACCACGACTGCTCGGATCGGGCGGATAATAAAGTCCTTTGGCGGCGACAGTCTCTTGCAGCACCTGCGTAATAACCGCCGGTTCAACAACAACCTGCAAATTGAGTTCGTCAATCTCAACAATGCGGTTCATCTTCTCCATGCTCAGTCCTACCCCACCGTATACACTCAACGCGCCACCGCTCAAACCTGTTCTGCCTCCGATTGCGGTGACAGGAATAACATGCTCGTTGCAATACTTCAAGATTGCACTCACCTCGATCACATTAAACGGTTTCAGCACCACTTCGGGTGGATGCACCAAGTCTTCGGTTTCATCATGCCCATAGGCCTTTCTGGTTTCATCGTCCGCAAAAACGCGGTTCGGTTCGAGCATTTGCTCAAACGCCTGTATATCCTCGAGTGTTAATGACTTATACTTCATATAGCATTAGGCCGTCAGTTGTTCGATAAGCTCTTCAATCGTCAAAACAGTCTGCTCGCCACTCAGCATGTGCTTGAGCGACACCACCTGTTTATTCATCTCTTCTTCGCCAATGACGGCCACGTATGGAATCTGCTTATCGTCGGCATACTTGAACTGCTTTTTCATTTTAGCATTCTCCGGGTAAATCTCAGCATTGATTCCTGCATCGCGCAATTGTCGCAATAGCTTCATGCTATGCTTTTCCTCTTGCTCGCCAAAATTGGCAAACAACACTTTCGTGCTCTGCATAGCATCAGCGGGGAACACATTCAATTCGGTCATAACATCGTAAATACGATCGGCCCCGAATGAAATACCCACGCCCGAAACGCCTTTCAAACCAAAGATTCCCGTGAGATCATCGTAGCGACCACCGCCGCAAATGCTTCCCATTTGAACTCCCACGGCCTTAACTTCGAAAATGGCTCCGGTATAATAGTTTAGCCCTCGGGCCAGCGTAACATCTAGCTCGAGCGTTGCTGTTTTCAATCCTATATCCTGCGCGCGCGCCATTACATAACGTAGCTCATCAATCCCCTTCATTCCGGCTTGCGATTGGGCTAACAAATTTCCCAATGTCGCCAAGCGCTCTTCATTGCTTCCGCTAAGGGCAAACAATCCGCGAATAGTCTCAATTGATCCGTCTGAAAATCCACGCTCGTTCAATTCCTTAACGACACCCTCCTCACCTACTTTATCCAGCTTATCAATCGCAATGGTCATTTCCATCATACGCTCAGCAACACCTGCCAACTCAGCAATACCTTGAAGAATTTTACGATTATTGATTTTGATGACAGACGGAACCTTTAGCGAGGTGAGCGCATCATCAAATATCTGAATGAGCTCAACTTCATTGAGCAAACTGTCGCTTCCCACCACGTCGGCATCGCACTGATAGAACTCGCGGTATCGTCCTTTCTGTGGACGGTCGGCGCGCCATACCGGCTGAATCTGGTATCGCTTGAATGGAAACGCAATGCTATGCTGGTTCATCACCACAAAGCGAGCGAAAGGAACTGTAAGATCATATCGCAGGGCTTTCTCTGCAATTTCCTTCGTGATGACATTGAGCTGGCGTTGCTGCAATGCCTCTTCAGGAACTGACTTGAGATAATCGCCGCTATCCAGTATTCGGAAAATGAGTTTGTCACCCTCATCGCCGTATTTCCCGGTCAGGGTTTCAACATTCTCCATGCTGGGTGTTTCAAGCGGCATGTAGCCATAACGTTGGAACACCGTTCGGATGACGTTAAAAATGTAATTGCGACGGACCATCACCTGCGGTGAAAAGTCGCGCGTACCTTTGGGAATAGACGGTTGAGACATAGAATGATATTGCTGCGAAGGTAAAAGAGAGGCTTTCGGAATGCTTCGCTTGAAAAGGAGAAATTATACACCAAATACAAGCACGTTTCGATCGTCGCTGGCGCTAACTACACGGTTGCCAAGTATCAGTAATCGGTTTACGGAATGCTTGTGGCCCCCCTCTGAATAGCCGACTTTACCGAGCGGATCAAACAAATTCGGATCCCACCATTTGATGGTTTTATCTCGGCTGCACGACACAAAACAATTTTGCTGAGCAAGATAAACGATGTCATAAATGGCCGACTGATGAGCTGCCAAATACAACACTTGCCGATAACCTTCATTCATATTCCAGCATCGGATGTAAGCGTCTTTCCCGCCCGTCACCAACACCGGCTTTGAAGGGTGCCATGCAACGGCCGTGCTTCCTTCGTCGTGCGCTCGAATGGTTTCAACCGTTTGATAGGACTCAGCATCCAACACATGCACAAGGCCTGAGTTATCGGCGATAGCCACCAAGTCGCCCTCTCCACGCAAAGCAATCCGGCGGAGTTTACCTTCAGAAAGCGGAATGGACCGCAATACTTCTAATGTCTCAGCTTCTATAACTGTTAGTACACCGTTTCCGCCACACACCAAAAATCGATTCCTTGCTTCATCCGGTTTTATATCAAACAATCCGTTGGAATCAAGACTCCAGGCCTTTCGCTCAACCTTAGTTCGTGTGTCGATAGCGTGCAACATTCCATTGCTGCAACCGATAAAAAGAACCTCCGTCTTGGGATCGAAATGTAGAGCGTATACAGGCGCCTCTGTTCGAACCAGAAATGGCTCTTGTTGACCAGATTGAATATTCCATAGCGGCACAACACGATCGCCGCCACCCGTAAATAGCCATTCATCCGAAGCACCTCTGGCAAGCGCATACACAGGCGCCAAATGAGGCCCCAATTTGAATGGCGAGTGGCGAGTTGCGAGTGACGAATATTCGAATGACACGGAGAGTGCGTTTTGGGGCAAAAATATGGAGAAGGGATAATTATGACTATCCTTGTTTGTCTAGCGAAGATTGCGAACCGCCTCTAGCTTGAGCGAAGAACTGGTTGTATTAAGCCTCTCCCCTAGCCCCTCTCCAAAAGAGAAGGGAACAAAGACACCATGCATGGTGATACGTTTGCGTGACGTGTCCTGAACCAAGTTAACACTTAAACAACAAGTTCAATGAAAAATCAGGTAACAATAAACCAGAGCAGTCCTCAGTATTTTCAGGAGAAACTAAAAAAAGAAATCATCCATGTGTTTAAGACATCAGGCCGGAGTCGGACACAACGAGTCGGTTACAGAAGCCATTTGGCCAGCCCGCGATGATAAAATGTTGCAAGAAGACGCCTTCGAGGATCTAGTATCGTTCAATGGCAACACTCGTTTCTTCATTCCGCCCTTTCGCAAGAAGAAGTAACCAAAGCAGTAATGGCGAACGAACACACCGCAAAATACCTGAAGGGAAAAGAACCGAATAAAATAATTGTGGTACCGAAACGAATTCTAGATGTGGTGATGCTAGAAAGGAAAAGACTTTGTTAAGAGAGGCCTTTCCAAGTGTAGTGTTTTGAATTATAAGTTGAAGAATACTTTAACGTCAATCCAAGGAACCGTGATTGTCTGATTGCAAGGGCCGTATGATTCCGGCATAACAAAATACGTGAGTTCAAGATTCCCGTTATTGTATACGATATTACGGATGTCAGTTTCGTCGAAACTCATATTGAAGACCTCCTCACCAGAGATGCCGCAAGACTTGATTGCAGGTTTTTTTATGTTGAGTTGTTTGTTGAACATGCTCAGGAGTTGATTCGCTTTTCCATCGATAATAGCATTGTCCCAAGTACGAGAATATCCTGTTGATTTATTTATAAGAAGACTGGAAGTCGTGCTTTCTTCTCTTCCCATAGGATCTGTATAATGCTCTACAAACACTAGTTGGAGCCAAGATGAATTGGGAGAGGTAAGCTTTAAATCGATAGTGTTTTCGTTGATTGGTTCATTTGATTCCATCGCGAACTCGTAACCGTCGGCTAAACTTGAAGCATATGCCCCATAGATTCCATCCAATCTAGCATAAACAAGTTTTAGGGCGTTTTTATTTTCCTTACCAATGATTTCAGTCAATTTTTGTTTGAGTGAATTGAAATTGTCTTTTGTCTTCCCACCACTAAAATCAGCAGTTGGAGAGCTTTGGCTTAAGGCAAGTTTTCTTAAATCAGTGGAAAGAGCATTGATACTATCTGTTTTCTGTTTCAATGCTCCGTTCAGTTTATCAATGCTATTTTGACTAGTGCTTATTTGACTTTTGACTGTGGTAATAGTTTTTGTCAAATCCGAAATACTATCTGATCTAAGACCGTTTTGCTTGGTCAATAGAGTTGCATTTTCCTCGAGTGTCAATACTTCTTTCTTGCTCGCATCTATTGCTTCTTGCGCTTGTTTCAATAGCTCTTGAAGTTGCTCTGTTTTTGCTTGCTGACTCGCTATATCAGTTTGGAGAGCCTGGATATTTTCTTCTTGTTGAGCAAGAGTTTTGGTTAGGTTCTTATTTGTTTCTTCTCGTTGAGCAAGAGTTTTGGTGAGGTTCTGATTTGTTTCTTCTCGTTGAGCAAGAGTTTTGGTGAGGTTCTGATTTGTTTCTTCTGATTTTTGATAATCACTATTGCGCTGCTTGATTTGATTGTCGAGTTCCAATTTTTCTGATGTAGACTTGGCTCGCTCATTGGCAAGAATAAGCTTCAAGCTATCGGTAGTTTGTGTTAGCGCTTCAATTTGTTCTTTTCTAGATTGAGCCTGAGTTTGAAACGCGGTACTAAAAATGAAGGCAATAACTAGAAGAGTGCTATGAGTATATGTTCTGAGCATAGTTTTAGATGAAATGGTATTTATCCTCAGCACCGAGCTGTATCACATTTCGCAACTAAAAAATTCACTGATAGCGGTATCCGCATACTTAAGTCCTTTGTAGACATCTACTATAACGAATTTCAACTTGCCGTGTAGATTATTGGTGGGTAGACGGAATGTTTGTTGACCAAAGAAATCGAGCAAATGCACCTCTCCAATCTCTTTACCGTTGAGAAAAACAACCAACCTCTTTACTCTGGAGTTATTCTGAAAAGCGCTTTTGGAACTTTGGTAGCCATTAAGAATGGTGAATTGTTCGGCAGTAGTTTGACTAACGTCTATTTCAAACCATTCACCAAGTCCG
>JBILIX010000134.1:0-5867 GCA_044368835.1 Flavobacteriales bacterium
TGAAAGCTGCTTCATACATTGCATATGAAGTACGCGACATTCAAGGCAAATTGGTTGCGACTGAAAACATCGGTTTCTACAACCAGGGTGCAAATTCATTTAATCTGAATGTGAGCGCATATACTGCTGGAAACTACATCTTCAACATGGTAGTTGACGGCGAGAAAATGTTCAGCCGCCAATTCAATGTGACCCACTAATTTCAGTGTTATACTATTCAAAAAGGCTCCCTTACGGGGGCCTTTTTGTTTTCTGCGACAGATGCTTCAACTACTTTTGCATCCGTGCAGGTACACTACGACTTTTCTTCGTTGCCCCCTTTTCGTAATGCGGTTGTCACCATTGGTACATTCGACGGTGTGCATTGCGGTCACAAGGCGCTGCTCCAACAAATCAGGGAAATTGCCAATCGTGTAAACGGAGACTCTGTGCTTCTTACGTTCTATCCGCATCCGCGCATGGTGCTGTATCCCGATGATCATCGAATTTCGTTGCTGTCCTCTCCGGAAGAGAAAATACAGGAATTGGAAAAGGCAGGCTTGGATCACTTGGTGGTGTATCCTTTTTCAGCCGAACTATCCAGGTTGAGCGCCTTCGAATATGTGCGCGACTTTTTGGTGAAGGGCATAAACGCACATACCGTTGTGGTGGGCCACGATCATCGGTTTGGTCGCAATCGGGAAGGCGATTTCAAAACGCTGGTTGAATTGTCGGATGTTTTTGGATTTCGGGTAGTGGAAATTCCAGCGTTGGAAATTGACACGATTGAGATAAGCTCAACGAAAATTCGAATGGCGTTGGAACACGGCGATGCGGCTGAAGCAGCGACGTTTTTGGGCAGGCCGTATAGCCTTGTCGGACGGGTTTTCAAAAACCGTCAGTTGGGCCGAACACTGGGCTTTCCCACCGCCAACCTGCGACTCGCCTTCGAGCACAAACTCATTCCGGCAAACGGTGTCTATGTGTCGCGCGTGCAGACACCCTTCGGAAATTTCGACGGCGTAACCAATATCGGAATACGACCCACCGTTGGTCGGGATACCGAAATTCACATCGAAACCCATATCTTCGATTTCGACGACACGCTCTACGACGAAACCATCACGGTTGAAATCATGCACCGACTCCGTGATGAGCAACGGTTTGACTCGATAGACGCATTGCGAATGGCAATTGAAAACGATTGTAGACAAGCTAGGGAATGGTTAAAAGAACAGCATTAATAACGGTTTTTTTCCTTGCGGTAGCAGGCTTCTCGATCGCACGGGCTCAAGTACTTTCTACAAATGACCTGGATACGGCAAAGGTCTATACAAGCCTTGCCAAGGCATTGGAAAACCCGACTGCCGTGCTGCGCCTCGACCTTTCGAAGCAGAAGCTACCCACTTTTCCGGAGGAGATTTTCAGCTTATCCAACTTGCAGGAGCTGCGCATGAATAAATGCAGACTGTCTGTTTTACCCGATCGTTTTCGTGAGCTTCCCAATCTGCAACGGCTGCAGTGCCAGCACAACGAACTGGACACCATTCCCACCAGTTTACTCCGTTTGAAATTTTTGAAGACGCTCGATTTGGCTGACAATTACATCGAAGTAATTCCGGAAGAAATTGAGCAGTTAACCGAACTGCAAACGCTGTCTATTTGGGATAATCCGGTGACATATTATGCGGAAAGTCTCACGGAAATGCAACAGCTCAAGGTGCTCGACGTGCTCAACAACGCCATGAGTCGCGACACGCAACAACGGTTGAAAAGCGGTTTGCCAACGTGCAAAATCATCATGTCGCCGCCGTGTGCATGCATGGATGGCGACGAGTAGTGGAGCGCTATGGTGCACGATTTGCGCATCCTTGGTGCAGATGATCTGCCGCGTGTTCACCCCGCCGGAACACAACAATACTGCTTATTTTAGCCCTATGAAACTAGTATCCTTTTTAAACAACTACAATCCTCGCGTATTACAAAACCCGTACGTTATTGCCGAGGCCGGTGTGAATCACGAAGGCTCGATGGAGCTCGCCAAACGACTCATCGATGAAGCTGCCGAGGGCGGCGCTCAGGCCATCAAATTCCAAACCTACAAGGCTGAAACGATCGCCTCGAAGGACTCGCCATACTACTGGGATATTACCAAAGAACCCACACGCTCACAATTTGAGCTCTTCAAGAAATACGATAAGTTCTGGAAGAAGGAATACGAAGAACTTGCTCGCCATTGCGAAACAGCGGGCATTGAATTCATGAGCACTCCTTTCGATTTAGAGAGCGCCACATTCCTCAACGACCTGATGTCGGTTTTCAAAATCAGCAGCAGCGATTTGACCAACTTGCCATTCATCGAATACCAATGTTCATTTGGCAAGCCTATCATTCTATCAACCGGTGCAGCCTACAAATGGGAGGTTATGCAGGCGGTAGAAACCATCGAAAAGCATGGCAATAAGTTGTGTTTGATGCACTGTGTGCTCAACTACCCAACGATGGATGAGAACGCAAACCTAGGCATGATCAAAGACATGATTCGCTTGTTCCCCGATGTAGTGCCGGGCTACAGCGATCATACGTTACCGAAAGACATGCACACTCTCGAGGTTGCAACTTTGCTCGGAGCTGCTGTGTTGGAAAAACACTTCACGCATGATAAGACGCTTCCCGGAAATGACCACTACCATGCAATGGACAAAGAAGATTTGAAGCATTTCCAAAAGCGTATGTATCGCACGTTTGAATTGCTGGGCACCTTTGAAATGAAGGCGCTCGAAAGCGAAGCACCTGCGCGCGCCAACGCACGCAGAAGCTTGGTGGCTGCGAAGAATATACCCGCTGGTCAGACTATTGAGATGAGCGACCTTACCTGGAAGCGCCCTGCTAGTGGTATTTCACCGAAAGACATTCACGCGGTAATTGGTAAGAAAGCCTCGCGCGATATTGGTGAAGATGAAGTGATGAAATGGTTTTTACTTAACGACTAATCCATGCGCTACCAACAGCTCTCCGCCGATTTATACATCGGCGCTCGCAAACGATTCGCATCGCACATGCAAAAAGGTGGCGTTGCCGTTTTCTGCAGCAACGATACCTATCCGACCAGTGCCGACGGACATTTTGCATTCAAGCAAGCCACCGATATTTTTCACTTGAGCGGCGTTGACCAGGAAGAAAGCATGTTGCTCCTGTTTCCGGATTCCTTTCACGCTCACCACCGTGAAGTATTGTTCTTAAAAGAGACAAGCGAGACCATAGCTATTTGGGAAGGAGCAAAGCTTTCGAAGGAGCAGGCCCGTGCTCAAACCGGAGTGAAGACGGTGTATTGGTTGAGTGAATTTGAACGTGTATTCAAAGCAATACTTGCTGAAGCATCGTGCATATACCTCAACAACAACGAACATACCCGTGCTGTGGTGGAGGTGGAAACACGTGAAGCGCGTTTTTCCAAGTGGGCACGTGAACACTATCCGCATTATCGAATAGAACGCAGTGCACCTATCATGCATCGCTTGCGTGCTGTCAAAGAACAGGAGGAGATAAATCAGCTGCAGCGCGCCATCGACATTACCCGCGGAGGTTTTGAGCGCGTTATGAAAATGGTAAAGCCCGGTGTCATGGAGTATGAACTCGAGGCCGAATTCATGCATGAGTTTTTGAGTAAAGGCTCACGCGGTTTTGCCTACACGCCCATCATTGCAAGTGGCTTCAGTGCGTGTGTGTTGCACTATATAGACAATGATAAACCTTGTAAGGATGGCGATTTGTTGCTCATGGATGTGGGTGCTGAATACGGCAACTACAACGCAGATATGACTCGTTGCATTCCCGTGAACGGAAGGTTTTCATCACGCCAGAAGGACGTATACAATTCTGTTCTGAATGTGATGAAGGGAGCGAAGGCTTTGTTGAAGCCAGGCGTGCTCATGCATGAATACCACAAGCAAGTAGGAGAGTTGATGACGAAGGAATTGGTAGATCTGAAGCTCATCTCCATGGATGATGTGAAGAACCAAAACCCGGAGTGGCCTGCATATAAAAAGTATTTCATGCACGGCACTTCACACTTCCTTGGATTAGATGTGCACGATGTGGGCGATTGGACAATGCCAATAGCTGTAGGCAATGTGTTTACAGTAGAACCCGGTATTTACATTCGTGAAGAGAGCTTGGGTATACGTATCGAAAACAACATCGTCATCACCGAAAACGGCCATGTCGATATGTTCGACAGGTTTGCCACAGAGGTGGAAGAGATTGAGGAGATGATGAACGCGTAAATTGGAAAGCGCTTATTGCTTTGCTTTCCCGTTTTCGTATTCTATGCGAACCTTCTCTTTACCGGTCTTTTCATCGTAACTGATGTAGGTGCCGTCTAGTTTGTTGTTCTTGTAGTTTGATTCTTCGATAACACGTCCTCGCGCATCGTAAATCACATTTTTCCCATTCAATTTTCCTTCCTTAAACGTGCAGTCGCGCATGGGTGCACCATGCGGATGGAAGTATGACCATTTGCCGTCAGGCTTGCCGTTCTTGTAGCTTCCTTTGCTGTCAAGCCTTCCGTTGTTGTACGATTCATAAGGGCCGTTCAATGAGCCGTCTGATCCGTAGGTTTCCATTTTTTCTACGCCGCCTTTATCGTTCCAGTAAGTCCATTTTCCTTGCTTTACATCGCCCGATTTAATCTTCGCTACAGTGTCGGTTTTGATTTTGTACAGGTCGCTCATCGTTTGTGCAAATTGATCTTTGCTCTTCACAATGCTCCATACGCCTTCATAGCTTTTCACTCCGTTGGGGTGGTTTCCGGTCCATTTACCGTTCATCTGCCCGTGCTCGTAATTGCCGATGTCTTGAATATATCCGTTGGTGTACCACGATGTCCACTCGCCTTCTTCCAAGTCGTATTTGAAATTACCTTCCATCATGGGCTTACCGCTTTCATACCAGTACTTCCACAGGCCATGCTTTTTGTCGTTCAGCATATCACCCGATTTCCATTTCTGACCTTCCCAGTATTGCCACTGCCAGAAGCCGTTCATCTTTCCTTTCTCATACGTGCCCCAGTATTCGCGCTCACCGTTGCCATAGTAGAACGTCCATTCGCCCTCTTGCAGATCGTTATCGAAATCACCCTCCATGTCTTTGGTCCCGTTTTCCAAATACCAAATCCAGTGTCCGGTTTTCTTTCCGATGGCATACGTGCCATTCACTGAGACCTGCCCCTTCGAATACTTTTCTGTATACTGTCCGTCTAGAACGCCCAGCTTGTAGTGCGAGTGACGTTTCACCGTGCCCGACGGGTATAGTTCTTCCCATAGGCCGTCTTCTTTTCCCTCTTTATACTGCCCACGAATACGTGCTGAGCCGCCGTTGTAGTTTTCCAGGTAAGGACCATCGAGCCTGCCGTTTTTGTAGGAAGAACTGCGCAGGATTTTACCGGTTTCGAATTTCTCTTCCATCAAGCCGTTGCCCTGTGTGATGGTGCGCAGCTTGTTAGCATCGCAATACAACCACACCAGTTCTTCGCCGTTGCGGTATTCTTCAACCATCATGGTGTCACCTGCAGGAAAGAAGTAGTTCCATTTTCCTGATTTGATTCCACTGCTGTAATAACCTTCTTCGACCAAAGTGCCTTCAGGTGTATAAGTGCGCTGAATGCTGTCTTGGGCATTCATGTTGAAATACCCCTCCACCATGATTTTGCCATTGGTGTGATAGCGATTAACGCTCCCGTGCAGCTTTCCTTTTTTGTAGTTGGCTTCTTCTTGCAGCGTTCCTGTTTCAAAGTAGTATTTCCACAAACCCTCTTCGAAACCATTCACGTAGTTTCCTTCGCTGCGGGTTTTACCATTGGGATACTGGTCCTTGAATTCCTGAACTTG
>JBILIX010000006.1:0-19796 GCA_044368835.1 Flavobacteriales bacterium
CACCGATGCCGAGTGAGGTAAGACCCCACTTGGTGAGAATACGCTTAAGTTCACTTTTTCCGGCCTCAGCATGAAAGGCAGAGATGGGTTTCTTTCTCCAAACACTTGACATAGATCTTCGTTTTTTGATGTGTGATGAACGGCAAGTATAAGCAATAATCGCCAAAGCCAAGGTTCTGCTCGCCTGAGACCGGGCACAAAAAGAATAGCCCCCGACGTTTCAGGGGCTATCCGCTTGCTTAACCTTAATTAACCTTAACTACTCTTAATCATAGAGAGTTATCTTCAATATCGTTGATCGTATAATCTAGTCGTTGTTGTTGAAATACACACTTGAAACGGGGGAGGCAAATGGAAGGTTACGTTTTGCCGTAATTTTTTTTGAGCGCCCGTTTTTTCTTGATAGCATGGGCGCGTATTAAAACAAGAAGGCCTCCCAATTGGGAGGCCGCCTTGCTTAACCAAATCCATTATTAACCAAAAAAACAAATCACAGGGTTTGATACGGGGGGTGTTTTTATTTGGTTACATTTTTTTTCTTTTCGGCGAAAAAATTATCTTCTGATGAGCAGATTGCCTGCGCTCATTTGTCCGGCATGTTGCATCACCACGCGGTAGATACCCACGGGCAAGGCACTAACATCCATTGCATGAGTAGTTGAGTTCGTTGCACGAGAAAGCACCAACGTTCCCACGCTGTTGTAGATATCCAAGCCAACCGGCATCGTGCTCCAAACATTCAAGTCGGTTGTGGCCGGATTCGGATAGAAACCGGATGTCCATTCGCCTGAGACTTCATCAACACTTTCTATTAGCAACAACACACAATCACTCATAGCATCGCATCCGTTGAGAGTCACCGCAACGGAATAGCTACCATTTTGA
This sequence comes from Flavobacteriales bacterium, assembly GCA_044368835.1. Lineage (GTDB taxonomy): Bacteria > Bacteroidota > Bacteroidia > Flavobacteriales_D > Sanyastnellaceae > JAIBBG01. Next base: position 886 of record JBILIX010000006.1, read on the forward strand.
GATGGGTCGGTTATAGCAAATTCAGCCAACGTAGCGCCATCCAACTGCAATTGTGTATCGCAATTCCACCACTGATACGTTGCACCCTCTTGGGCAACAGTCGCTGAAGTTAAGTCGCCGGCTATCGTGATGTCCACCACAGGAAGCGGATTTACCGCGACACTTTGAATGCTGGAAGCCGTGCAACCGAACGCATCGGTGTAACTGCACGTCACGGTGTGCTCACCCACACCCGCAACTTGGGCATTAAACGTATTGCCCTCAACACCGGGACCGCTAAAATCAGCCGGTTCATTCACGCTAATCAATTCAGAAATCACATCGGCATCAACACAATATTCATCAAGCAAACCTGTGAATGAAGCATCGGGCCCCAAAAGCACTGTGGTAGCAACAGACGTTTCCGACTGACAATCGCCCAAGTTGATATCGTATGTAACCGTATGCTCACCAATGCCAGCAACCGCAGGATCGAAGAAAGTTCCGCTCACGCCGGGACCGCTGAATACACCTCCGGGCGAAACCGGCAGCAACTCAACCAAACCTTCCGAAGTGCAGGTAATGGCTTCGAGTCCAGAGAACTCGCTGTTGGCCACATCGAAGACTGCAATGACTTGTGTGGTCGTTGAAACACAGCCATTGGCCTGCGCCAACGTGTAGGTTACTTCGTTGTCACCAATAATAGCTTGTGTAGGGTCGAACGTGTCACCGTTCACACCGCTTCCGGAAAACACACCACCTGCCACATCGGGTACCATCTGTTCGGAGGGCGACGAAGCACAAAACGCAGGGAACAGGTAAAAATCACTGCTTTGTGACGGTAGTATTTCCACAGTCTGAGTTGTAGAAGCCGCGCATACACCCGAACCCGTGGTGTACGTGATATCGTACATACCCGGCTCGATATCGGGTGAAAAATTACCCGCAAGCACAGGCCCTGTAAACACACCACCTTGGGTTTCTACATCCAAATTGATAGTGGCGTCGGTAGTACAATAGACCTCCTGCAAATCAGTAAAACCAGCGGGTAGAATTGCACGAATCGAAACCGGCTCCGTCTGCGTGTACTCACAGCCGGCAGACGTAATGACCGTATAGCCAATCGTGAAATCACCTACCGGCATTGAAGAGGGAGAAAAGATATTATCAACTACACCAGGCCCCGAGAAGATTCCACCCGATACCTCCGGAGTAAGTTCCACGGGTGCATCACCTATACAATACATCGGAGCGAGTCCGGAAAAATTGGAATTGACCACTTGCACTTCTACACAGGTCAATTCCGAAGTCACCGTTTGCGTTCCATTGCTGCCTGAAACACTGTAACAACCGCTTTCCGCTACGACAAAAGAGGCCCCTGTTTCAACCACATTGCCCGACTCATCTTGCCAGGAATAAGACAACCCGCTGTTATTAGAAACACTCAACACCACCGATTCGCCCTCGCAAATGATCAAATCTCCGCTGGCTTGAATACTAGGTGCCTCAATAGCCGGAGCCGGCTCAAGCATAAGAGAAGTTGTATAAATGTAATCACCACCGTCTCCGCCGTTTGCATTGGCTGCATTACCCGCAGCATACATTGTCACAGGTATTCCCGTTGCCGGTGCTGTCCAGCTGAATGTCCATGTGCGCGCATTGGATGAAAATCCCGAGTTGTCGATATGGGCAACGGTCGCTCTTGAATTGCCGGTGACGGTAGCATTCAAAATATGAGAATCGGCTGCGGCAGTCCAACTTCCGGCATTTGCTCCACTTGCTTGAAGCGCCTCAACTCCGAAACCGAACAACCCAAACCCTTGCTGTTGAACGGTAATACTCACCTGATAGGTTTGACCGGGTGTGTACAGGTTTCCATTCAACAATCCGGCAATAGAAATGGAAACATTACCTGGACCGCTGTTGAGCGCAAATGAATTATGGCAAGAGCCGGAGGCACAGGTGCCTTCACCGGGTGAGCCGTTGGAACCTGCTTTACCGGCAGAGTATTCGGCATTGTTCGATGTCATGCTGGTTAGTCCGAAAGCAACCATCAGAGCAGCAAATAAAACGAGTAGTGGTTTTTTCATAGATAGTATGTAAAAAGGGTAAACAAAAAAGGGTTGTGAACGGTTCACAACCCTTTTACGAAAATACTGTTGATCCACCCTACCAAACACTAGACTTCTATGAGTGCCTCGGCATCGATTTTCTTTCGGAACACAATCTGTCCGTCGAATACATCTAGCACAACCGCTTCCGACTTGTCCACCTTGCCACTGAGGATATACTTTGATAGTTCGTTCATAACCTCCTTTTGAATAGTGCGCTTCACAGGGCGTGCTCCGTATTGCGGATCATAGCCCTTATCGGCAAGGTACGCCAGCGCATCGGGTGTTACCACTAAGTGAATATCGGATTTCACCAAGCGTTCAGAAAGCATGTGCAGCTGCAGTTTTACAATGCTCTCGATTTGCGATTTCCCCAGAGGGGTGAACATTATAACTTCATCGATGCGATTCAAAAACTCAGGTCGCAGCGACGACTTCAGTACAAGCATAACCTCAATCTTCGTCCTCTCAAATAACTCTTCGCTTTCCGCGTCCTTCGCCTTTTCGTAATTCTCCTGAATTATTTGCGAACCCAAATTGCTCGTCATAATGATGATGGTGTTTTTGAAATTGACCAAGCGTCCCTTTGAGTCGGTGAGTCGGCCATCGTCGAGCACTTGCAGCAGCACATTGAACACATCCGGATGCGCCTTTTCAATTTCGTCGAGCAGTATTACAGAATACGGTTTTCTGCGAACGGCCTCGGTGAGTTGCCCGCCCTCATCGTAGCCCACGTATCCGGGAGGAGCACCTACCAATCGACTTACCGTATGGCGTTCCTGATACTCGCTCATATCAATCCGCGTCATGGCATTTTCATCGTTGAAAAGAAAATCACTGAGCGCTTTGGCGAGTTCTGTTTTACCCACACCGGTTGTTCCCAGGAAGATAAAAGAACCAATGGGTTTGCGTTCATCGCTCAGTCCTGCTCTGCTTCGACGTACGGCATCGCTCAGAGCCACGATTGCCTCGTACTGACCCACTACGCGTTTTCCGAGTTCATCTTCGAGTCGCAACAACTTCGCACGTTCACTTTCGACAAGTGCCTTCACGGGAATACCTGTCCAACGAGAAACCACATCGGCAATTTCTTCCGGATCTACTTCTTCCTTCAGCATCTTGGAATTTAATTGAAGCTCCTGCAATTTGACGCGGCCTTCGTCAATCCGTTGCTCTTGCTCTTTGATGCGGCCATAGCGAATCTCTGCTACGAGTCCGTAGTTTCCTTCACGCTCAGCTTGCTCGGCTTGCAACTTCAAATCTTCAATTGAAGCTTTCGCGTTTTGAATGGTTTCTACCACATCCTTTTCGCTCTGCCATTTTGCGGCTAGCGCATTTCGCTCCTCACTTAGTTCACCGATGACTCTATTCAAGTCAGCAAGTTTCACTTCGTCGCCCTCGCGTTTGATGGCCTCGCGTTCAATTTCCAGCTGCATGATTTTACGCTCCAATTCATCGAGCTCCATGGGTTTGGAGTTGATCTCCATGCGCAACTTGGAAGCAGCCTCGTCTATTAAGTCTATAGCTTTGTCAGGCAAAAAACGATCGGTGATATAACGCTGCGAGAGTTCCACTGCTGCTATGATAGCGTCATCTTTTATCTGCACCTTGTGATGGGTTTCATACTTCTCCTTCAATCCGCGGAGAATGGAAATAGCCGCATCACGATCGGGCTCATCAATCATCACCTTTTGAAAGCGACGCTCGAGCGCCTTGTCTTTCTCGAAGTATTTCTGATATTCATTCAGGGTGGTTGCGCCGATAGCACGCAGCTCTCCGCGTGCCAGTGCCGGCTTCAGAATATTGGCAGCATCCATGGCGCCCTCTCCACCACCTGCGCCCACGAGCGTGTGGATTTCATCAATGAAAAGGATTATCTCGCCATCGCTCTTTTGCACTTCGTTCACAACGGCTTTCAATCGCTCCTCGAACTCCCCCTTGTATTTGGCTCCTGCGATAAGCGCAGCCATATCGAGCGAATACATCTGCTTTGTCTTGAGATTCTCGGGAACGTCGCCGTTGATGATACGATGCGCAATACCTTCAGCTATGGCCGTTTTACCCGTACCCGGTTCACCTATGATAATCGGATTGTTTTTCGTGCGGCGCGATAAGATCTGCATCACGCGCCGTATTTCCTCATCGCGGCCTATGACCGGGTCGAGCTTACCATCGCGTGCGAGCTTGTTCAAATTCTTCGCATACTTCTCAAGTGAGTTGTAGGTTTCTTCCTGAGATGCTGAAGTAACGCGTTGGCCTTTGCGCAATTCAAGAATCGCCTTTTTCAATTCTTTGGAAGTAACACCCGCGTCTCGCATCATTTGAGAAGCTTTGTCATTGCCTTCACCTATCGCGAGCAACAAGTGCTCTATTGCAACAAACTCATCGTTGAATTCCTTCAGGAAATTCTGAGCTCGATTGATGGACACATTTGCCTCCGAAGAAAGGCTCATGTTGCCGCCGCTCACTTTCGGAAAGCTGTCGAGCATTTTTTCCAGTGCCTGCTGCAGCATCGCAACATTGACGTTTAGTTTCTTCAACAGGAAAGGAGTAATAGTGGTATCAGCAAGCATTACACCTTGGAGCAGGTGTGCGTTTTCAATAGTTTGATGGCCCTTTTCCAAAGCAACTTGTTGTGCTTTTTGAATGGCCTCTTGTGTTTTCAGTGTGAATTTTGAGAAATCCATAGTGTTCGAATTTGGCGTCTATTTACCAATGCTAATACCACTGCTAAAGGGCAGCAATTATGGCATTGATTCTTGGAAAGGACTGACTTATTTGTCGAAGTGTAAGAAAGAAATCGGGTAAATTGGCAGACTTAAATCAATCTCGAAATTTTGCGCATTGCTTTAGTCGGCTATATGGGGTCCGGAAAATCGACCGTCGGTAAATTGCTTTCAGAGCGTATGAGTATCCCGTTCATTGATTTGGATGAAGTGATTGAAAAGCGTGAAGGAAAAACAATCGCTGCATTGTTTGAAGAAAAGGGAGAAGCGCATTTCCGACAGCTTGAATCAGATACCTTAAGAGAAATCTTAACCCAAAACACCCCATTCATACTGGCCACCGGTGGAGGAACACCTTGTTTTTTGGATCACATGCGCCAACTGAATGAACGTTGTCACACCGTTTACTTAAGGTGCTCAGCGCCCATTATTCAAATGCGAATTGCACATGCAGCGGAAACCCGCCCTCTGTTTTCTCAACACATAGGAGAAATAGAAAAACACCTGCTTGAACGTGAAATGACTTACTCGCAAGCGCACTTCATCGTCAATGGCGAGTTACCCCCGAGTGAGTTGGTCGGGATCATTACCGGCAACTTTTGCTGACCGAACCTCAATAACGAATCAATTTTTTGTATCATTCATAAAATGAATGCATTTTATTAATTTACTCATCTGGTTTTGGCCGTTTTTGTCATTTTTAAACACATATAATTGACAACCAAATCATTATTTCTTCTCAACTTTACCAATATGAATATGGAGTCAAAGCAGAGAGAGGCATTCAGCAAGGTGGTAATGGCCCTATTAGATGCAAAAAACTTGTCGCAAAGGCAGGTTGCTCTTGATTTAGATACAAGTCCTTCGAACTTTAATCAACGTATTCTTGCCGGTAGCATGCGTCCGGGAATGATTATGCAATTCAACAAATTGTTGAATGTTGATTTGTTGCGACTGGTTTACCTATATGAACAAGGAGATAGTCTGGGTTCGATTATCGAGTATGCCCTTCATGCGGAATCAAAATCAATGACAAGCACAGATTTGCAGCCGACTACAGAAATGTATGATATGATTGTGGCTCAAAACAAAACCATTTCCGAACTCCAATTGCAAATAAAAGACTTGGTGTCGCAGTTGAATAAATGGTTTGAGTATGACATGCAAAAGTCTGAGCGACAGCTAGAGGTCATTTCATTGATCAAGGCGCAAAAGGAAGGCAATTAAAACGAGAGCTCAGGCTAATCCAGATAAACGGCTTCTTTTCCCTTCGTCAGATTTACAGTAACATGTTCTCTCAAATTAGTAGAGAGAGTTAATCCTACGATATCTGGTCGAATTGGAAACTTTCGATGATAGCGGTCTACCAGTGTGACAATGGTGAGCGATTTAATATCCACATCGAGTAAAAATCGTGCAGCATACATCAGTGTTTTCCCGCTGTTCAGCACATCATCAATAAGCACCACCGATCGTCCCTTGAGCGATTTCAATTCGCCTGTGAACCCCAATGGTTCCGAAAGTGGTTTATCCTTATTGAGCTTAATCTCCTCGATGGTCAGTGTAAGCTCACTGATTTCCGATAACTGCCTGAACAATCGATTGGCGAGTTGACTGCCACGTCCTTCGATACCAACCAACACGAGGTCCTTTTCCTTGTAGTGATTCTCATGAATTTCATGGGTCATGCGAATCACCTTCTGGTTGATTTGTCGTGCGTTTAAGATGAGGGTTGGCTCTTTGGTCATTGCTTCAAAAATACACAAATCGATCAATTCAACTCAAACCAAGCGACCGTTTCTACGTGAGAAGTATGCGGAAATTGATCCACGAGACTCATTCTTCGCAAGGAATAGCCGGCAGCGAGCAAGTCGATGGTATCTCGCGCCTGGGTGGCGGGGTTGCAAGAAACGTATACGATGCGACGCGCGCCCAAGGCTATAATTTTCCGAAGCGTCTTCGGAGCAATACCTCCGCGAGGCGGATCGAGCACCGCACAGCCAATGCGGCCTTGATATTGCGGATACTCGAGCAAGAACTTACCTACATCGGCTGCGAAAAACTCAAGGTTATCGACCTCATTGCGCTCTGCATTGCGACGTGCATCGAGAATGGCCGCTTCGACAATGTCGACCCCGATAATTTTTTTACCGCTTTCCTTGGCCAACAGCTGAGTAATGGTACCAGTTCCGCAAAACAAATCGAGGATTACGGTACCATCGTCAGAATCGCGCACGCCCGCATACTCCAGCACTTTAGAATAGAGCTTTTCAGCGCTGCGCGGATTGGTTTGGAAGAAACTCGTCATGCTGATTTCGAATTTCAATCCGTGAATATTCTCTACAATAACCGGACTTCCCCACAGCAATTTCGTTTGTCCGGAAAGTGGATCTATTCGATCGCCCGTATTGGGATTGATGGTGTGAATGACACCAGCAAGACGAGCACCCAGCTGTTGCTGGAGAAATGCTACAAACGCATTCGCATCGAAGGTATCGACCTCTTTCTCTGAAGTAACCAAGTTTATGAGCAGCTCGTTGGTGGCGAAACTTTTTCGCACCACGAGGTATCGGAAAAAACCATGATGTGCAGGTGGATGCCAAGCGGGAAGCCCTGTTTCGATGCACCATTGGCGAATGTTGCGCAGTTGTTCTTCTAACTCTTGATCGAACAAACCCGAGTCGCGATCCAAATTTTCGACACACCACCACGTGCCGCGGTGCTTGAACCCAAGCCCGAAATCATCGTATTCCTTTTTCTCCTCCAAATCGAAACGGATGACGGAGAAAGCGTATTCCATTTTATTGCGGTAGTGCCACGTTGCAGGCGATTCGATGTATTCATCGAAGAGCGCTTCGATATGAGCGATTTTCCCTATTCTGCGAAAAAGCTCAAGCGTTGTGCGGCGCTTGTATTGTCGCTGAAGTTCGATGGGCAGCGTGGCATAAGGCGCACCGGGTATTGCTTGATAGGGAACTGCAACTTCATCGGGCGATAGCTCAAGAACTTCTACCAACTTGCATTCAGCAAAACGTTTTTGCGCTTTTTCTACGCGTGCTAACACCCGCTGACCAGGTATTGCGTTTTGCACAAACACAGCAAATTCGCCTTGTTCTGTTTGAATTTTACCTATACCCACACCACCGAAAGCCATGTCGGAGATGACGAGTTCCAGCACTTGATTTTTTTTTACTGCCCTTTCTTGCATGGCGCGAATTTACCGCTCAACTCCCTGTCTACGTTACATTTGACCACCATGAATTCCACAAGCAGATACCTCTCACTCGTACTTGGCCCCATTGCTTTTGCGCTTATCTGGTGGTTGCAGCCAGGCTCATTGGATGTTGCCCAAGCCAAAGTGCTGGGTGTAGTAGCCTGGATGCTCATCTGGTGGATAACCGAAAGCGTACCCATGGCCATTACTTCGCTATTGCCCATCATGCTTTTTCCATTGCTCGGTGTAATGAGTTTGGAGAAAACGTGCCTTACCTACAGCAACCGATTTGTGTTCTTATTTCTGGGCGGATTTCTCATAGCGCTTGCAATGGAAAAATGGAATCTGCACAGAAGGCTCGCGTTGAGTATCGTTGACAAAACCGGCACGAGTGCCAACACCATCATCTTCGGATTCATGCTGGCCAGCTTTGCCATTAGCATGTGGATTTCCAACACAGCAACTACGCTTATGATGTTGCCCATCGCAAGTTCGGTTGTGTTGCTGTTGGTGAATGAAGAGAAAACCAACAACCCGAAAGGAGCTTCCAATTTTGCAACCGCCCTGATGCTTTCCATTGCCTATGGCTCGAGCATTGGCGGCATTGGCACACTGGTAGGGTCACCTCCCAACGCCAGCATGGCCGGCATTCTTGATAAGTCGTTTGCCTGTGAGGTAAGCTTTTTTGATTGGATGAAATACGGATTCCCTTTTGCCATCGTGTTTTTGTTTGTGGCGTATGCAGTGCTAGTGTACTTGATATTCCCCAATCGATTGGGCAAATTCGCATTAGGCCACACCATCATTCACGCTGAATTGAGAGCACTTGGCTCTTGGAAGCGTGAAGAAAAAATGGTGTTTGGGGTGTTCATCATCACCGCGTTGTTGTGGATGCTGCAAGAACCCATTGCTTCGATACTCAAGCCATCGGGCATTGAATTTAGCGACACAGCCATTGCCATCATTATGGGCAGTTCATTGTTTCTGATCCCCTCATCAAACCGAAGCCACACTCTATTGGAATGGCGTGATACCGAAAAATTGCCTTGGGGCGTATTGCTCATGTTCGGCGGAGGAATGAGTTTAGCTTCGGCCTTCGATAGTAGTGGCTTGGTGAGCACCGTAACTCGCTCCATGCAAAGCATTGACAGTAGCAATCTTTTTGTTTTCGTGAGTATACTTTGTGCATTGGGGCTGCTCATTACCGCGCTCATGAGCAACATAGCCATGGTCAACATTTTCGTTCCCATCGTAGCGTCGCTTGCCATAGGCGCGGGCATTTCGCCTGAGGTGTTTGCCATACCCGTTACCATTGCCGCCAGCTGCGACTTCATGTTTCCCATGAGCACTCCCCCTAATGCCATTGCCTACAGCAGCGGCTACATCCGCAGCAAAGACATGCTCAAGGCCGGCGTGGTGCTCAACTTGGTTTCGCTGTTGTTGCTGATGGGGCTGGTGTGGATGATTGTGGGGTAGTCGCAGGATTGCAGGATGATAGGGGAACTCCCGCGACATTGCTACAGCCCACGATTTCGAATCTGCGGGTCACGGGTTCCGATCTCTTCGGAATCACTCTTTAAATGACAAATGACTAATCATTTCTCATTAGTCACTAGCCATTAGTCACTAGCCACTATTCATTGGCCACTAAATAAGAAAGCCTCCCCGTTGGGAGGCCGTCTTACTTAACCAAATCCATTAATTAACCAAAAAAACAAATCACACCTTTGGTACGGGGCGTGGAAAGGGAAGGTTTCAAAATGACAGATTTTTTTTCCAGTGGAATTTGTAGCAGTAGAGTTATAGACTACATTTGCCGTCCCAAAATTGGGAAACCACCTGGAGAGGTGGGTGAGTGGCTGAAACCAACAGTTTGCTAAACTGTCGTAGGGGGTAACCTTTACCGGGGGTTCGAATCCCCCCCTCTCCGCACAGCGAACGTGGCATTTCGAAATAAAGGTATTTAATTATGCTTGTATCCATCGAAAAGCTTGAAATGAGTGGCACTCCTCATTATGTTTGCAAAAATTTTCGGGGTGTAGCGTAGCCCGGTATCGCGTCTGCTTTGGGAGCAGAAGGTCGTAGGTTCGAATCCTGCCACCCCGACAAAAAAGTTCAAAATCTGAGTTTCCATGGAAAATCGGATTTTGGACTTTGAAGTTTATAGAGGTCCCGTAGCTCAGTTGGATAGAGCAGCAGATTTCTAATCTGCGGGCCAGGGGTTCGAATCCCTTCGGGATCACACATTCAATGACTAACGACTAGTGACAAATGACTAGTGACAAACCATTAGTCATTTGTCATTAGTCACTAGCCACTAAATAAGAAAGCCTCCCCGTTGGGAGGCCGTCTTACTTAACCAAATCCATTAATTAACCAAAAAAACAAATCACACCTTTGGTACGGGGGGTGGAAAGGGAAGGTTACGTTTTTGGGGTGAAATGGTGAATGGTAAATAGTAGGACCGCCTTACTACTTCACCATTCACCATTTCACTATTTCACTATTTCACTTTGTTGAAAACGGATTTAACCTTCCTGATTTAATGTGGAATCCCTCCCCAAATTTGAACCAAATACCACATACCCATGTCGGAAGAAAAAGTTGTTGTAAAAATTGAACACGCCGAGATACGTCAAAAAGAAAACGTGATTCTGAAGGACGTAAATCTGGAGATAAAATCCGGTGAGTTTGTGTACCTCATAGGTAAAACGGGTAGTGGAAAAAGCAGCTTGTTAAAGACCTTGTATGCTGAGTTGCCGCTAGCCAAAGGGCAAGCACAGTGCTGTGGTTTTGATCTTCCCAGCATGCGCAAATCGCAAATCCCTTATTTAAGAAGAGAACTCGGCATTGTATTTCAAGATTTTGAATTGCTCACCGACCGCACTGTGTTCGACAACCTCGAATTTGTGCTGCGTGCCACCGGCTGGACCGACGAGAAAGCCATATTGGCTCGCATGAACAGCGTGCTCAACCTGGTTGATCTCGACAACAAAGGACATAAAATGCCGCACGAGCTGAGCGGCGGTGAACAACAGCGAGTGGTTATTGCCCGTGCGCTCCTCAACACTCCTCAACTCATTCTGGCCGATGAACCCACCGGCAATCTCGACCCCAAAACCAGCCATGAGATTCTAAACTTGCTGCTCGCCATTAGTCGCTCAGGCACTGCTGTGTTCATGGCTTCGCATGACTTCAACACGATGCGAAAATTCAACGGTCGTGTAATTGTGTGCGACGGTCAAGAAATCAAAGAAACAACCGACATCGCGGCCTATGAAGCCGTGCATGCATAATGACTCAGCCATCCATCAGCGTAATAATCCCGGTATTCAACGCCAAGCGAACGTTGCCCGATGCGCTGCATAGCGTTTGGGAGCAAACCTTTCCGGCGTATGAGGTATTGGTGATTGATGGTGGTTCAACGGATGGGTCAATCGAAATTATCCAAGCGAACCAGTCGCGCATTTCGCACTGGATAAGCGAACCCGACCGCGGAGTATACGATGCCATCAATAAGGGGCTGCGAAAAGCAACCGGTGATTGGATTTACGTTCTCGGCAGCGATGATGTGCTGGCTTCCAATGATGTCTTTGAAGGTATTTCGGAGCACCTCAACACAAGCGCATCGCTCGTATTCGGCAGCGTGCAGAATGTAAACATTCGGCAGTCGATGGTTCCGGAAATGCACATGAGCTCCATGGGCCCACTCCTTTATCTCAAGAACACGCTTCACCAGCAAAGTGCTTTCTATCGAAAAACCTTGTTTACGGATGAAGCATTCGATGCATCGATGCGCGTGCTTGCTGACTACGACTTCCACCTTCAACTCTACAAGCAAAAAACGCCTTTCAAGAAGCTTGATGTGGTAGTTGCCGCATGCGATGCATCGGGGCTTTCCAAACAATTCAAGTGGTCGCTTTATCGGGAAGAATTCAAGTTGAAACGAAAAAGACTGGGCACACTTTCTGCCCTTTTTCTTTCACCGATTATCGGTCTGAAATTTTTGCTCAAGCAGCTTCGGTGATTCAGAGAAAAGCACTGTAAACACGACGCACCACTTCCTGTTCATGTTGCCAATTGAGATCCTTTGATGCTTGGATTGCATTCTTTCTCCACTCCCCCAGCTCACCTCCATCAAACATCTGTTGAAGTGAAATTGCAATATCCCTCGGCTCGACTTTGCTCACCACAGTTCCGATGTTGTACGTTTCGACCACGCGTCGCAGCTCGGGCAAGTCGGAAACGAGCACCGGTAAACCGGCGTGTATGTAGTCGAACAGTTTGTTGGGCAACGAATATGCGTAGTTCAAATGAAGCGGCTTGTCGAGCGACACACCAACATCGGCAACGGCCGTGTATTGCTGCAACTCCTGAAATGGAAGCTTCGCAATAAACCGAACACGGTCGTGCATTCTCTTTTCCTCTACAATGCGTTTAATGTTGTGAAGATCGCGTCCGGAACCAATAATGAGCAGCAGTGCAGAAGGAAGAAACTCCATGCTGAGCGCAAGTTCCATACCCCCACGATCGGGGTCGATGTAAGCACCTTGCAAAAGAATAATTCGCTTATCGGTTGGCAAGCCAAGCGCCTCGCGCGAAGCTTGCACAACCTCAATCCGCAAGGGAGGCACATTACGCACTACATGCACGGGCACGCGATACAAGGCGCGATAAATACTTGCAATCGTTTCATTGACCGTAATAACGTGCTTGAGCTTCGGGAAGATGAAGCTTTCTACTGCTAGCCACACCTTTTTAGGGAACGGTCGGTTGGTAAGCCCCTCGGCTTCGGTGAAATATTCATGACTATCGTAAACCAACTCCTTCCCCTTCATGCGTGCAATCAGAAAAGCAGGAAGCAATGTATCGAGATCGTTGGCAACGATTATGTCGGTCCGTTTGAAGAGTAAGTAGAAAAAAAGTCGGACGTTGAGCGCTGCATAAAACAAAGCTCCTGTATGGAAAGGCAACCGGAAACGACGAGTTTCATAGGGACGTTCGAAAGGCTTGCTATCCCGTAGCAAGCGCCCCACCAGCGTAATGCGAAAACCCATCTCCAATAAGGTAGCACACACCTTCGCCACACGTTGATCGTGTTGCAAATCGTTTGAAACAAGAACCGTGATATGCTTCCCCATGAGTTGTAAATACTATGAACGCATCGAGTCGCGAATCTCTTTAAGCACCTTCTTCGTGTAAAGCGGAAAATCGGCGTTCATCATCCAGCTGAAATATCCCAAATCTTTGCTAAGCACCTCTTGCACTAGCATGTTTTTGTACTTCCCGAAATTAAAAACAGGTTGGTCTTTTTCATTGTATACAATGTGCCCTGCGAAGTCTGCCTTTTTCTTACGCTCGCTTAGCGTATGTATTACCTCCATGTCGTTCTGCACGGGATGGTAGGTATTGCCTTGCTCGTCGACCATTTCGACATGCGCATACCGTTCGAGCATGGCTTCAAAAATTTCTACAGTAGCAAGTGTATCGGGTAATGCCTCGTGCGCATCGTCGAGTTGCTTATCACAATAAAATTTGTAAGCGGCCTTTAAATTACGCTGCTCCATGAGGTGAAAAATCACCTGCACATCGACCAGGTTACGACCCTCCACATTGAAATCGATATCGGCTCTCAGAAACTCTTCTGCCAGCATCGGAATATCGAAACGATTCGAATTGAAGCCACCCAAATCGCAATCAAAAATGAACTTGAAGAGCTTAGGTGCAAGCTCTTTGAACGTAGGTGCTTTTTCTACATCTGCATCGTAAATTCCATGCACCAATGAGGACTCTATCGGAATTGGAACTGTAGGATTGACCATTAACCGGTGTTCTTTCCCACGCTGCGCAGGCATCATGCTCACTTGTCCGTCGGGCATAATTTTCACAATTGCAATTTCTACAATGCGGTCTCTGGCAATGTCGGTTCCGGTTGTTTCCAGGTCGAAGAAGGCCAATGGTCTTTTCAGATTGAGTTTCATTTTTTTTCGAGTCGGTAAAATAAAGGCGAGCGAAGGTAGGTTATAAAGACACAGAGCAACGCCGGCAAGGCCGGCAAAAGGGTAGCAAAAACCCCTCGGATGGGAGTGTCCGAGGGGTTATTTTTTTTTAATCGCAGAGGCGCAAAGATTCTTACACGCAATCGGTTATCCGGGAAGTCTTTATCCCTGCACGCGCACCTTCACGTATTGGAATTGCTCGTAGAGGAGTCGATTATTTTTCGAGTCGTTTTCGTATTCCTTTCCCTGCACGGCTTTGGTGCCTTTGCCAAAGGTGTAATCCTTCCCTTCTTCACGACCGTAGGCCTTCAATGCTGCGCGAACCAAGTCGTGAGCTGCATCGAAACGCAATTGAACAAGCTCATCGTTCGATTTGTATTTCACGGAAGGCACCTTCGATGCCGATGCGTCTATTACAACTACTGGCATCTTACCTGCCTTAATAATTGCATCAATGTCGCGCACGAAATAAGCGAAATCCATGTCATCTTTCATCAGGGTGTGCGAACCATACACGAAGTAATGCGCATATTGAGCAAAGCCTTTTTCCGGAATGAACTGACGGCCAATTGGATCCTTTTTGTCAAACTTCAACTCAACAGGTTCCATTGACTGCCCTGCAGGAGTAGCAGTAATAGCAGGCTCATCGATTTTTCCGTTGAATGTTTCCTGCTCAGCAGCAAGGGCCTTACCAGCATCCTTCTTGGCATCGTTCTTAGCGGCAGCAGCTGCAGCAGCGCCGGCAGCACCAGCAGCAGCGGCATCACCGGCCTTAGCTGTTGTACCTGTCTTCGAAGCGTCTGTTTTTGATGTATCACCCTTCGCACCGGCTTTCTTATCGCCCGGTTTTGAACCTGCCTTCTTATCGGCTTCAGTTGCGGGCTTAGGTGCAACCGGTTCTTCTTTGGTGATGTTCACAGGAACAAGGAATACTTCACGTTCGATTTCCTGGAAAGCAGTTTCGCAAGGAACATTGATATCGTCTTCTTTGATTTTCTCTTTACCCTTGTAGTATTCGATGTGGTAGCTGGTACAAGGATTCAATACCGCCAAGTAACCACCATCGCGCTTACGCGGACGGTATTCGGAAACTTCCGCGTTCTTATCGTTCTTCACGAGGATGCGCAAATCGTCGGGTAGCTCCTCTCCTTCCGGCGTAATTACATAGCCCTTCAACACGGCAAGCTGTGTTTCTTCGGTGATATCCGGCATATCCACCAAGTAAATATCTTTCAGTCCGTAACCACCATCTTTCGACGATGAATAGTAAGCACGACGACCATCGGCCATAGGCACGAAGAACACATCGTCGTCGACTGTGTTGATTGGATAACCAAGCGTTACCGGAGTACCCCACTCACCATCCTGCCCCAGTTTCGAAAAGAAGATATCGAATCCACCCATGGTGCTGTGACCACGCGATGCGAAGTACAACGTTTTGCCATCGGCTGTGAGGAAAGGTGCATCTTCATCGTAAATGGTATTCACCTGTGTGCCTATGTTCAATGCACGTGACCATTCTCCGTTGGGAAGTTTCACGCATCGATAAATGTCGCGCTTTCCTACGCCACCGTTGCGGTCACTCACGAAGAGCAATGTGTTCCCATCGGCGGAAACGGTTGCGTGTGTTTCCCAAGCAGCTGTATTGATGTCGCTTCCAAGCAGAGCAGGCTCGCTCCAGGTTTCCCCGATGAGTGTGCTCTCGAGGAGCTGACCGTCGCCAAAATTATCGCGGTAGATAAACAATGTTTGACCATCGGGAGAAACACTGATGGCAGCATCGTGCGCGTCTGTGTTGAGGTTCAGCAATTCAGGCTCCATCCAAACACCTTCTTCGTTTTTGAACGTTGCGTAGATATCATCCTTGTATTGCATGGTCACAAAGTCAATGATTTTGCTATTGGATGAATCGGGGCGAATGCGCGGACTCGTGAAGAACAGCTGGCTTTCATCAAGCGAAAGCACCGGGCTATATTCGTTGGATGCAGTATTGAGAATTGGACCCACGTTGGTAATCTTATAATTCTTCGGGTTTGCAATTTGTGATTTGGCTTCCATGCACATTTCCAATTCGCGAGTAGCATCGATGTACATAAGGTGCTTTTTCCCCAATTGCTTTTGGAGCTTCTGGAAGGTAGCAATGGCGTCATCGATTTTCAGGTTCAATGCCTGTGCGCGGCCGAGATAAAACAATGCTTGCACGGGAGCACGCTTTTCAACCGGATCATAGGGATCATAGCTTTTACTGAAACGCTTATCGCATGCGGCCTCCAGATATTGCAGCGCCTCGAGTTTGGAGTTGGCCGTTTGCAAATAGCAGTAACCAATTTTGTAGTTTAGGTTGGCGTTGTTTGGATTTTCAACCAACAAATCGATCCAAGCATTGATGCTTTGAATCCACAAGCGCTCCTCCAACATTTGATTGGCTTCCAAAAATTTGGATGCAAATACAAAACGCTTAGGAGGGGCCGCGCTGAAAACTGAAGTAGTGACAACAGCAAAAACAAGGAGAAAAAGAATACGCTTCATTCTATTCAAGGTATAGAGAAAGGTCAATAAAATATTTGTGCCCGAAGATAGGCAACGCCTTGAATAAGAAAGAAAAAAATCGGCTTGTTTCTTAAACCTCTCTGTTGATATCCCACGCCTCAAGGTAATCAGCCACTCGACGGACAAACTGACCACCAAGAGCTCCGTCGACCACGCGATGATCATAACTGTGACTCAGGAACATCATATGGCGAATTCCAATAAAATCTCCTGAAGGAGTCTCGACTACCGCGGGTTTCTTGCGAATGGCGCCCACTGCCATGATGGCTACCTGCGGTTGATTGATAATGGGGGTTCCCATTACGTTTCCGAACGAACCGACGTTGGTCATGGTGTAAGTTCCGCCGCTGATTTCGTCGGGTGTTAATTTATTGTTACGCGCTCTGTCTGCAAGGTCGTTTACTCGCTTAGCAATACCGGCCAAATTGAGCGTATCTGCATTGCGAATTACAGGCACAATGAGGTTACCGCTTGGAAGCGCGGTTGCCATGCCCATATTGATGTCGCCACGCTTGATGATTTTATCGCCATCCACCGAAATGTTGATCATCGGGAAATCCTTGATGGCTTTTACCAATGCCTCAATGAAGATAGGCGTAAATGTGAGTTTGGTTCTTTCCTTTTGTTCGAACTGCTTTTTGTATTTCTCGCGCCACAGAACGATGTTCGTTACATCGGCTTCCACATAAGAAGTAACGTGCGGAGAAGTTTGCACGCTCATGACCATATGATCGGCTATGAGCTTGCGCATGCGGTCCATTTCGATAATTTCATCGTTGCCGCCAACGCTTATTGCTGCTTTCGGCTTAGGAGTTGAAGAAGCGGCAGGTGCTGGTGCAGCCGCTGGCTCCTGTTTAACTGCAGGGGCTGCAACAGGGGCCGCAACAGGAGCAGCACCTCGTGAAGCTATATAGGTGAGAATATCACTCTTGGTAACACGTCCACCTTGGCCGGAGCCCGCAATAACATCGAGCTCAGACTGGCCAATGCCTTCTGTTTTCGCAATGCTCTTAACGAGTGGTGAGTAGAATCGGTCTTCGCTGCTCGAAACAGTAACCGAGGCAGCCAAAGGAGAAGCCATCGATGCTGCGGCCACAACTTCCGCCTGTGCTGCAGGTGCTGCAGCAGGAGCAGCGGCAGGAGCGACGGCAGGTGCAGAGGCATTGGCGCCGATGCCAATCAACGCAATCGGTTGACCAACGGCTACTACATCACCCTCCTTCACAAGGCATTTCAGCAACACACCGTCTTCTGGAGCAGGCACTTCACTGTCTACCTTATCAGTAGCAATCTCAATAATAGGCTCATCAGCCGTGATGGCATCACCTTCTTTTTTCACCCATTTGATGATGGTAGCTTCTGCTACGCTTTCGCCCATTTTAGGCAGTAGAAGTTCTATCTGGGACATTGACAGACGGATTCGTTGATTATCGGGTGCAAATGTAGTCGGTTTGGAGTTTGGTAGAAGGTTTTTTTGATGAACCGCAAAGGCGCAAAGAACAGCGAGAAAAAAGACTCTCCGCGTTCTTTGCGCCTCTGTTGTCAGTTCAAATTATTGCTTGACCAAACGCAATACCTGTGACTCGCCTCCTACAATGCGCAGCAGATATATACCCGAAGGCTTGTCCTCCATGTCTGCATTTAAGCGGCCATTGAGATCGGGCAATGTCGTTGAATACGTTTGAATAATACGTCCGTCTGCTGTCATAAGTTCAGCATTCAATCGTGTATCTGCTTCAAATACGCCGTTTACAGCAATTTCGAATCGATCTTCGAAAGGGTTCGGATAAACAACGAATTGAGCAAGAACCGGTGTAGCCAATGAAATGGACTCAGCACCTTGAATGACGGTACCTGTTCCTGAAACTTGCGCAAGACCCTCAATCGATTGAACATTGAGCGTTCCATGCACGAACAGATGAGCTCCCTCTTCAAGGATGATTCGGTCGGCGCTGGCCATGCCAACAACCGCCGGTTGTGGGAAGGCATTGGCTTCGATAATAACCAGTGAAGAATCAACAGGTAATTTACCTTCTTCCCAGTTGTATGGATCGTTCCAGTCGGAGGTACCACCATTGCCTGTCCAGATAGACGATGTATTTCCTGCTGTAGCAGCATTTGCATTTGTAATAACGGCAGGCGCTTCATAGGTTACGTTTACCCAACAACGCTGCGATGGATTAGTAGCAACGTTGTTGCGCACGCGGAGGGTAATCCAACCCGTGAAGTTCGGAGTGTAATTTCGAGTAAGTGTGCCCAAACCTGATTTAGAGGAAAGCAATGTGCCGGCTGCATTGTATAAGCCGACGAACAAACTTTTGGTTGCGTTTTC
>JBILIX010000135.1:0-5836 GCA_044368835.1 Flavobacteriales bacterium
AGCCATATCAAATTGCGCTTGCTTCATATAAATAGAAGCCTTCAGCATTTTGATTTCGTCGGTGAGGCTATGTGAAGGATATTCCGTAAGTATGGAGTCGAGGGTAATAATGCATTCGTCGTATCTATTCTGATAGGCAAGCAAATCGGCACGTGCATACATCATCATGGGGGCAGTGGTAGTGTCCATGTTGAAATTGTCGGTAATGAGCAGCGAAAGGTCGATGGCGTCGTTCGAAATCAATTTGGAGGTTGAAGCTTTAAGCGCGTCGAGTTGGCCTTGGGCCCATTCGAAATCGCCGGTGAAATAGGATATTCGGGCATTGCGAAACTTCGCTTCATTGCCCAGTACGTCATCTTTAAAGTCAAGTTCGACTTGCGAAAAAAGCAACGAAGCATCCCAAATATCACCATTGAACACCTGTACATCGCCAAGTTCCAATTTGCAGAGTGCTTGAGTTTTATTGAAAATGCCCGGTAATGCGATGGCATCGCGCAGCAGAGCTACCGCATCGGTTGATTTCTTCAAATGAAAGGCTTGCACATGAGCTAGCTCCTTCATAAGAATCGCAGTTTCGTGTGTGCGGCCAATTTCAGCGAGTGCACCGATATAATCGTTTTCCAGCTGGCTATACAGTGCTGAATCGTTACCCGGTTTCTGGGCGAGTTCTTCTTTTGATACCTGGAGTTTTTCGATGCGAGCCGTGATGTAGTAATCGGAGGCCGGACCTTTTTCAATAACTGCCTGGTAGGCCTTGCGCGCTGTTTCGAAATCGCCGTTGTTCATGGCGAGTTGGGCCAGGTTGATCAGGCGACTTCCGTTTTCGTTTTGCCGCTTATCGAGTGCAATCGATTGGATGAGTGCGGAAGCAAAATCTTTCTTTTGCATGAACAGCCAAGCAAGCATTTCTGCATAGATTGTTTGATCGGGAAATTTCTGAGCCCGCTTGAGTAAGGCGGTTTTCAGCATCTCCAAACTCTCCAAATTCTCTTCTAGGTTGAGCAATCGGTTGAATGAGTTTTGTACCGTTTGCAGGTAATGAGGCTCTTCACCAATGAGGTCCAGAAAAGCTTCTGTCATGCCGACATAATCGCCCAAGTTGCCTTTCATATTGGCAACCTCATACGTGAAGTTATAGCCATCTTTCGATTGCTCTCTGCCTTTTTCGTAAACCTTCAGAGCGTAATCGTATTCATTGATGAGTCCGAATTCATTGGCCAGTCGTTGAATGTTGGAGCGCGTGGGTTCAACTCTTTTGACAGCCTCGTCGAATTGTTCTTTCGCTTTTTCCGGCAAATTGAATTTAAGGTAGAGATCGCCGAGCTTCACATATCCAACGCCATCTTTTGCGTCTTCCTTGATCTTCTTTTTCGCCATTTTTTCGGCTTCTTCGAAGTCGCGCAGTTCTATCAACGTGTTGAGGTAGTTATTGAATACTTTGGAAGTCTTATTGGTTTTATAGATTTTCTCGTAGTAAAGTTTGGCCTGCTCAAACATGCCTTGGTTGTAGTAATAGTCAGCCAATTCCATGTCGGTTTCCTGCGCGTTGGCAGCAATTCCGCAAAGCATAATTGCGAATATGAATAACAGCTGCTTTATCATGGTTGTTTTTGTTGGGGTATGGCAAGTTTCCAATTCAGAATGGTGTCGTTGAGCAAGCTCCACGTTTCGTGAACTGTTTTTTGTTGTTGCTTCCATTCGTTGATTTTGGCATGCCACTGCTGCTGCTTGCCAACGAGGTTTTGCAGCACAGTGTCTGCATAGAGTTCGTTGATTTCGCGGTTCATTCGATCGTGCGTTGACCGGTCGGCCAGCGTATTGCGAAAGGCATACAGTTCGTTTTCTAACTGGTCTTTTCGATAGTGAAGAGAGTCTTTCCATTGTTCGAGCGTCGCAACTTTTTTGCGATAGTCGCCATACCGAAGCAACGCCTCGGCCATATCCTGCTTCATATCACCTCGAAAATTCGTTTGGATGTACTTCAATTGTCGGGTGATGGAGTCGGTAATTTGCAGCGAACCGGAGTCGAGTATTAGCACTGTTGCGTCCATAACTAGGTGCAGCGAATCAATTGCATGAATCTCGTTGTCGAAATTTCGGGGTTCATTGCACGCGTGCACCAACGCAATCGCAGCAGCAGCCATGAACAATTGAATATGCTTTGAGAATCGCATGGCAGCTAAGTTAACCCATGCCGAGTGGCTCATGGGTGTTGAATTATGAAAAAATCAAAAACCTCGCTTGCTACGACATCGTTCAAGTGTCGTCTTCTCAGGAGGGAATTATTTACGGATCATGTCGAAGCCTGTGTACGGCACCAAGGCAGCGGGAATGCGAATGCCTTCAGCGGTTTGATTGTTTTCAAGCAACGAAGCAACGATGCGAGGTAAGGCAAGTGCACTGCCATTGAGCGTATGCACCAGTTGGGTTTTACCATCCGTGTTTTTGAAACGGCATTTTAATCGGTTGGCCTGAAACGTTTCGAAGTTGGAGGTTGAGCTAACTTCCAACCAACGCTCTTGGGCGCCACTCCACGCTTCAAAGTCGTAGGTAAGTGCAGAAGTGAAGCCCATGTCACCACCACACAAGCGAATGACGCGGAAGTGGAGTTCGAGTTTCTGAAGAATCCCTTTCACGTGCTCCACCATTTCATCGAGAATGCGGTAGGAATGGTCGGGGTGCACCAACTGCACGATTTCAACTTTATCGAATTGATGCAGGCGATTGAGGCCGCGCACGTGAGCTCCCCAGCTGCCGGCCTCGCGACGGAAGCACGGAGTATAGCCGGTCATTTTTATGGGCAGTTGTTCTTCTTTGAGAATTACATCGCGATACAGGTTGGTGAGTGGCACTTCTGCTGTGGGTATGAGGTACAGATCGTCCACGCCCACGTGATACATCTGGCCTTCTTTGTCGGGCAATTGCCCTGTGCCAAAACCGCTTGCTTCGTTCACCATGAGTGGCGGCTGAAATTCGCGGTATCCGGCCTTTGTTGCTTCATCGAGGAAGAAGTTGATGAGGGCACGTTGCAACTTGGCTCCTGCCCCTTTGTATACCGGAAATCCGGCCCCTGTTATTTTAGTTCCAAGCTCGAAATCGATGAGGTCGTATTCTTCAATGAGGTCCCAGTGTGGTTTTTTCTGTTCACCCAGTTGTGGCAAGCTGCCCCAGATGTATACCTCAACATTGTCTTCCGCTAACTTACCATTGGGCACGATTTCGTTCGGCACGTTGGGAATGGTATAGAGCAACTGTTTCTGCGCGTCTTCGGTTTGCTGGAGTGTTTGCTCGAGTTCTTTAGCAACTTCTTTCAGCGCTGCCACGCGAGGTTTCGCTGCTTCTGCCTCCTCTTTTTTACCACTCTTAAAGAAGTCGCCAATTTCCTTCGAAAGTTTATTAGCCTCCGCTAGGTTGTTGTCGAGGTCGTTTTGGGTTTTACGACGTATTTCATCGAGGCGAATGATTTCGTCGATTTGTTGGCTGAAGTCTTTGTTGCGTTTTGCGAGTCCGGCAAGGATGCGGTCGCGGTTTTCGCGGAGTTGAGAAACTTGAAGCATGGATAGAAACTTAGGGGCGAATTAAAATAAAAAACTCCCGTCCTCGACGTGGCGAGAGCGGGAGTTGGAATATCATCGAGCCCGGCTACGCCTTATGCAGGGATAACCGAAACGTACGATTTGTTGTCTTTTCTTTTACGGAATTCAACAGTACCGGGAACCAACGCGAAGAGCGTGTGGTCTTTGCCGATGCCAACGTTGAGTCCTGCATTGTGACGGGTGCCGCGCTGACGCACGAGGATGTTACCGGCAATACATACTTGACCGCCGTATAGTTTTACTCCGAGTCGCTTGCTTTCCGACTCACGTCCGTTCTTTACTTTACCTTCACCTTTCTTGTGTGCCATTGTATTAGGGGTGTTATAGGATTCTGAATGTTGAATTAACCGATTGATTCAATTTTAATCGAGGTCAAATAAGCACGGAAACCATTTTTCTTCTGGTAACCTTTACGGCGCTTCTTTTTGAACACGATTACTTTGTCTCCTTTGAGGTGTTTCTCTACGTGAGCGGTCACCTTCATACCTTCTACAGCTGGGGCGCCAACGGTGATCTTTCCGCCGTTATCAACAAGGAGAACCTTGTCGAACGACACTTTCGAACCTTCTTCGCTTTGAAGACGGTTAACGAAGATCTGTTGATCTTTTTGTACTTTGTACTGATGCCCTGCTATTTCAACGATAGCGTACATGGTATTGATTTTTAATGATTTACCTCTAAATTTTTTTTAGAGGGCTGCAAATATAGTGACCGAAGCCTTAATGCACCAAACGAATGGAGCGCAAAAACTTGAAAAACTTATTTTTTGTTGGCCAGCCATACCCCGGCAATTACCACCAATGCGCATCCCAGGTGAAGAAGTCCGAACGATTCTCCATCGTCGAGCCCCCATCCAATGGCCACCATGGGCATGATGTAGGTTACTGAAGAGGCGAAGAGAGGCGAAGTTTGTTGGGTTAGCCAGAAGTAGAGCATGTTGGCCATGCATGTTCCGAAAATGGCTAGCACTGCCACATAGCCAACCGACTGCCATCCGTGCGGATGCGTTGTAACGATTTCAGTGATGTTGGTTTGTGCAAGATAGAGCGTCCAGGGTATGCCCGCGAGCAACAACGAGAGCGCAGTAATGTGGAGCGGGTGTATGTGGGGTATTTTGGCCGAGATGGTATTCACACTTATGCCATAGAAGAGCGTGGCAACAATAATGAGCGTGGCAAACAATGGGTTTTGTGTACTACCCATTCCTTGAAGCACAATGAGGGTCACTGCGCCGGCAAGCCCTATGAAAACGCCTACAACCTGAAGCTTTTTGAACTCTTTTTGGAAGAATGCAATGCCAATGAGCAACGTAAAAAGGGGTGTGAGTGTATTGAGTATGCCTGCAAGGCTGCTATCGAGATGTTGTTGCGCTGTGGTAAAAAGAACGGCCGGGATGCCACTTCCCATAAGACCTACCACTGCGAGGTACTTCCATTCCTGAATTTTTATTTTTCGAAATGCACTGATCGATACGGGAAGCAGCAAAGCAGAAGCAATGCCCATGCGCAAGGCGGCAACTTGATCGGGTGCCAATACCGGTTGGTTGAGTTCGTCTTTGAGCGCATGCTTCATCAGAATAAACGAACTCCCCCACGTGAGAGCCAACAGGGCAATTGCTGCCAGATGGAGAGAACGTGGAGATTGTTTCAGCATGGGGTGCGAAGTTACCGCTCCGTGGAGTAAACCGAGCCATTACATTTGCCGTGAAATATGTTTATTATGCAGAAATATCTTGTACTCCTCATTTCCGCTTTTGCCTTTGCTTCGTGCGGAGAAGTAGCTCCGGCGGCCAAACCTCAAACGGTTATCGAACACCGCGATCTTGATTCGGAAGTAATCAAAACCGTTGCGAAAATGTCGATTGGCGGTATGATGTGCGCGGATGGTTGCGGAGGGAAAATTCAACAGGATTTGCGCGCGTTGCCAGGTGTGGTTGGAACCGAATTGGAGTTTACGGAGAACAGTCCGGAAAACACCGTGAAGGTTGAATTTGATCCGACCGTTACCGATGAGAATAAACTCATTGAATGCGTGAGCAAAATTGCGGATGGTAAATACACCGTTTCAAAAGTGGAGGTATTGCATTACCACGGGTTACAAAACAAGTCGGCGAGCAATGGAGCGGCTGTATAAATCATGAGAATTCGCAACATCGTTCGTTTGTTGGCGCAGGTTTCACTTGTGCTCACGTTTGTCGTAATCATCGCAGGGAGTGTAGTTCGCATGACGGGAAGCGGCAT
>JBILIX010000136.1:0-5813 GCA_044368835.1 Flavobacteriales bacterium
CGAAGAAGGCAAGCATGGACGCTGTTCCTGTTTTCGTGCACAATGGCAAGGAAACCCGCTTCAAGACAAGCTACTACCAAGGTGAACAAGCTGTAGGCAATGGCAGCGTGGTTCCTTTTAAAACCGGTAAGAGCTTTACCTACACCGACCGTGTAGCTTATACTCCCGAAATGGCCAACGGCAAACTCGAATTGCGCATACACGGCCGCATGGGTAAGAAAGAAACCGACTTCCCTGCACTGGCAATCGGCGAGGGTATCATTACTACGCCTTACCTCATTAAAAATGATGATAAGTGCATTTGGAGCAAAGACCAATTCGTTCGCACGCTCAGCTATACCAACGACAGCACGCAAATCAACTTCGACTACAACTCATCGACCTTGAAGCCCGCTGAGTTGAAGCAAGCCGATATGGTGAACTTGGGCAAATGGATGCAAAGCGTTGCTACAAACCCTGCACTGGTAATCAAGAAAATCGAATTCACTTCATACGCTTCTCCGGAAGGTGAAATGTTGCTCAACGACAACCTTGCTAACGAGCGTGCTGAAGCCGGCAAGAAGGCCTTTATGGACCTTGCCAAGAAAATGAAACTTACCAATGCAACTGAAAGCCTATTCGCTCTTACTCCGAAAGGAGAAGACTGGGAAGGTTTCCGCTCTGCAATGGAAGCTTCGAACATCGAAGATCGTAACATCATCATCAACGTATTGAAGATGACCACCGATTTGCAAAAGCGCGAACAGGAAATCAAAAACATCTCGAAGACCTACACCGAGATTCAAAAAGACATCTTCCCAGGCTTACGTCGCACACGTGTTCTGATTAACTACGATCTTCAGGGTTACAGCGATGAAGAACTCGTTCAAATCGGCTCGAGCAACCCTGCACAGTTGAAATACGAAGAATTGATGCGCGCAGGCTCTTTGATTGATGACTTGAACAAGAAGGCTGCTGTCTATCAGGCAGCAACAGCATTGCCTGCAGCCGACTACCGCTCATACAACAACCTCGGCTGTGTGTATTACATGCAAAACAAACTAGCGGATGCACAAACCAACTGGAACAAAGCATACAGCATGAAGAAGTGTGCTGAAACAGCGAACAACATGGGTATTGTTAAGCGTGTAAACGGTGACCGTAAAGGTGCTATGACCCACTTCAATGAAGCAGGTGCCGGTGCTGAAACCAACTACAACAAAGGCCTCATCGATATTCAAAATGGTAATTACGGTGGCGCTGTAAGCAATATGGCTGCTTTCAAAACATTCAACTCTTCATTGGCGAAACTGCTCAATAAAGACAGCGGAGCAGCGAAGAGCGATATCGATGCAAGTGGAGACAGTTCAGCGAAAGCAGACTATCTGCGTGCAATTATCTGCGCCCGCAGCGGCGACGGAGCAGGCGTTGGAACGAACTTGCGCAACGCGGTTCAGAAAGACGCTTCACTCGGTGAGAAAGCGAAGAGTGATTTAGAATTCCGCAATCACAAAGACCAGACGAACTTCTAAAAGTTAGATATCTCAAAAAGAACCGCCAATTCGGCGGTTTTTTTTTGCCCGACTTCGACTTCGCTCAGCCACCTCATACCTCATAGCTTATCCCCTATTACCTATCTTCGCCCCATGAGCCTAAACGACGCAAACAATCTTTCCTCAAGCACTCTCCTTGGTGCATTGGGTATTGAATTTACTCATATAGCTGAAGGCCACATTGAAGCAACCATGCCGGTCGACCATCGCACACATCAGCCTTACGGACTGCTGCATGGAGGTGCGAGCGCTGCACTGGCAGAAACTCTTGGAAGCTATGGCTCACACCTCTTGGCACGCGAGAAAGGTGGAATAGCGGTAGGTGTTGAACTCAACATCAACCATGTGAAATCTAAACGCAACGGCACCGTGACGGGTATTGCAAAAATTCTACACCAAGGAAGGTCTATCCACATTTGGAACATCGACATCGTGGATGAAGAAAAACAACTCATCGCCTCGAGCCGTTTAACCGTGATGGTGAAAGAGAAGAAAGCATGAGCATCGATGAAGCCATAAGCAAGAACGAATATTTCGCAATCCTCGTTCTTCCTATTCAATTCGATGCAGATCGCTCCCCTGTTTTATTCAGCCTATTGGACGGGACGATGGTGAACGACTCGAAATCCATTGCGCTTAACCTCGCTCCATTTACTCCCTACTCCGGCAATTCGCCCCAAGCGGAAACGGCGCGCGAAGACCATTCACAAACAATCCATGCAGCCTTAGCCGCCATTGATAGCGGCTCGCTTGAAAAGGTAGTCATCAGTTGTATCAAACATGCACCACGCAGCCATCAATCGCTCGATGCCATTTTCAATAAACTGAAGGAACAGTACACAGGCGCCATGGTCTATGTGCTTCACCATCCGGAATATGGAACATGGATGGGAGCCACTCCGGAGTTGCTGCTGCGCAAAATGGATCATTCCTTTCACACCGTAAGTTTAGCAGGCACACAGAAGTATGCAGAAAATCGCGAGATGATTTGGAACGACAAGTTGAAGCGTGAGCAATCGTTGGTAACGGATTTTATTCTGCAGAACATTGCACATATCGGTGCAACCGACATCTGCACCGATGGCCCATTCACTGCACAAGCAGGACCCCTCGCCCATCTGAAGACAGACATACATTTCACAAGTGCAGCATCCACCGACGACATCATTCTTCAACTGCAGCCAACACCAGCAGTGTGCGGCTTACCGCGAGAGAATGCTCTGCGTTTCATTCAAGAAAACTCGAATTCCCTTCGCAGACTATATGCAGGTAGAATTGGATTGTGCTACAACACAGGCGATGAAATTCACTTCGTCAATCTGCGTTGCATGCAAGTGTATTCCGATCATTTCGAAATCCACGTTGGAGGCGGCATTGTAGCAGGGTCAACTCCGGAAGATGAGTGGCACGAAACCGAGATCAAAGCAAACGTACTTCGCAATTTGCTTCACTAAAAAGGCCCCGAATTTCTTCGAGGCCTTTTCATCTCTTGATGCATTCAATCCTATCTCACAACGAGTGTTGTGGCTCCATTGTCATTGGTAACGATGCGATAAGCGCCCGCCGACCATTGCGAAACATCCAATTGGAAACTTCCTGTAGCATTGCGGTCGCTGTATACGAGTTGACCGGTACTGTTGTAAATGCGAACTCCTTGCGCGCCATTCGTAAGCGAAAGCATCACGATGCCATTCGAAGGATTCGGGTAAACGCCAATTGAGGATGGGTTGGTTTCATCAACGCCAATGAAGGTGTATTCCAGCTCATCGCTCAGCGTTGCACATCCGAATTCGTTCATTGTTACTACCGAATAAAGACCCGATTGCGTTGGAAAAATCACCTGAGATGTTTCTCCTGTCAACACTCCATTGAAATACCACTGCCAACTTGTTCCTGCGGGTGCCGCAAGCGTCTGCCCGCCATTTACAATTATGCCTTCAGGCACCGGCCAAACATCTACCACTAATGTATCATAAACACTGCAATACGGATTTGTTCGGTTTAATACGAAAGAGTATGTGCCCAATTCCTCTGCAGGGAAAGTGTACATCAGTTCATTGCCGGAAAGATTTCCGTCAACATACCACGCGTAATTTTCAGTATAGTCCAACTCCGGGAATATATTCAGATAGACGGGCTGTCCCTGACAAGTGCCTCCACCTCCATTGGGATCCGGAATCAAATCACACGAGAAAATGGTGTGCGAGTAGGTATTCGTAATGACAGGTTCGTTATCATCAAAATAAATGGCTGCCGAGTTATTGATTACATCCAACGGTTGCAGCGAATCGAACGAACGTATGCGGTACACCACCCATCCATGAGAATTCGGCTCATCGTGCACGCTATCGGGCAACATGATATTATCGAAGACAAATTGCACCATGCCATCCGGTGTCACAATGGTGCTGTACGAATGCGAAGCTGCGATGGGTGCGAACGAATTCAGATTAAGACGCGTGATATCGAGCTGGTCTTCGATGCGCACATTGAATGCAGGAGCATTGCCTGTATTCTGGAAACGAATGCGGTACTCAATTTCTTCGCCCGATGTAATAAAGTGCTGCTCTGTCCAACCTGCCGGAGTTGCCTGCTTGTCGTTGGGGTCATAACTGCAGGTAACTATAGGATTGGTGTTCCACTCATTGGTGTAGAATACCCCTCCGTTTCCATCGGTGAGTGTGAGCGCGAATGTGAACGGAAATGCCTGACCAGTTGTCGCTGCTCCAGGACCGTTGATATGAACCTGATAATAGTGCACTGATCCTGCAGGCAGATTTTCAATGGTCCACGTGAGTGTACCGGGCGCCGTTTCAGTTGGCGACTCTACGGTTACTCCTGTGCCTGCCCATGTTGCATCGCTGTATGTAAGCGATGGATTAAAGGTCATGGTAAACGTTCCGCTTATCGGAAGGTTGCCGTTGTTATAGAGGTAGATACCCGGATTGAATCCACCCGCGCAATGAATCGTTGAATTCTCCCACGTGCTTAACCCACTAATTTGAGCTGTTACTTCCGAAGCCGGAATCAGTGGAAGTTTCAGTCCGGTGCATGTTGGCAGTGTGACCTGAAGAGGTCCCGCTGCATTTAACAACCAGTAGCCATTCGGGTCCTCGAATGACACTGTATAGGTTGCTTGAGGGATATTCGGCAACACGAATTGTCCATTGGCATCGGGGTAAATAAGAACGCCAAGTTCTTCAATTGTAATTACTCCGATGTTGCTGAGCACGGGCTCTGCAGGTTGCGAAGTTTGTTGAATACCATCGCCATTCAAATCATGAAAAATGTACCCATTGATATCGCTGCCATAGATGCACGAACCGTTGTCGCAGGTTACCCAAGATTGGTAGTTGCATGCGCCTAGATCCATACAACCCGACCAACCGCATGAGCCGCCCGGAATAACTGCATCTGGGTCGTAATTGCAGGAAGTATTATCAGTACAACCACACAAGGGCGCAATGGGCTCGTTCGTAAGCATCACGAGTGCTTGCACAGGCACCCATGAGGTCCATTGCGTCATGTATCGGATGTAATAGTTGGTATTCGGCTGAATGACTATTGAATCAGCCAAATCAAAACACGGCGGAGCCCCGCCGCCTGAAGCCGTATTTGAACCTGCAAATGCTTGACAGAACACCAATTCCGATCCGCTGCAGCCGCTGCCTGCTGACTCCTGATAAATCTCCACAGCCGAAGGGTAACTATATCCTGCGATGCCGCCGTTGGGCGACGTGTTGTAACCGCTGTAAAAAGCAATGTTCGCGTGACTATAATTTTCTGAGTTGAACGTATACCATCCGTTTTGGAAATAATTGATACCGTTGCTGCAAGAGGGTTGAACTTGATTGATACTGCAGAGTGTATCGTTGAGGACCACACCGTTCTCTAGCGTCTGAGATGTTTCACAACTGGAGTTTTCAGTCTGGCCACCTGTAATTGTAAAGCTTGTACTCCCCTCACATCCATTGGCATCTACAGCGGTAAGCACATACGTACCCGCAACGTCAAAACAATTCCATGTACCGGGCGAAATAACTTGTCCGTTGCTCAGCAAATAGGTGTATGGCGAGTTTCCACCTACAGCTGCGAACTGAGCAAGGCAAGAGGGTTGTCCGCAACTGTTGTTGCCTAGGGAGGCTGTTACCGTGATAGGTTGTGGAAAATTGAATGAAGACAGACACACCGTCTCTTCATCCTGCAAAACACCATCGGCATCCAAATAATTTACCTGCAGACATACCTGTGCATAGGAGTATGCATTTAACGGTATAGAAA
>JBILIX010000137.1:0-5766 GCA_044368835.1 Flavobacteriales bacterium
CCTTTCGGTAGATGACAAGATCAGCTACACTTCCACCGGAGTGAACAGCTTTTACCAAAGTCACATTTACATCAATTCAGGAATGGTGTTTACTCCCCTACCCGAGTTGGCCATCAAGCCGAGTGTACTCGTTAAAGTGCAAGGCAGTGCTCCAGTTAGCGTTGACCTAAACTGCAATGTTCTTTTCATGAATAAGTTTTGGTTTGGAGCCGGATACCGCACTGGCGACGCATTGGTTACCATGCTTGAGTGGAACATCAATCCACAGTTGCGCATAGGCTATGCATTTGACTACACGTTAAGTTCAATTTCTAAATACAGCAACAACTCACACGAGGTAATGTTGGGCTATGATTTGGGCAGGGCTGCTTTGGTGAAAACACGTTCACCTCGTTATTTCTAAACAACAACTGAAAGTGAACATCAACACAACGAAGATTATGAAAAAGAACTATATGATAACCCGCGTTGCAGCTTTCGTTATGGCCAGCCTCCTGCTGGGCAGCTGTGCAACATTGTATACCAAGGCCGGAAAAGACGCCTACGACAATTTGCAGTACAACGATGCAGTGTATTACTTGGGAAAAGGTGTTGCCAAAAAGGATGAGGCCGACGCTCGTCGCAAAATGGCAGATAGTTACATGAAGGTAAACGATTACAAAAATGCCTTGGTGAACTATGAGATTATCAGCACTTACACCGATAATACCGACAAAGACCGCGTAAATCACGCACGTGCATTGATGGGATTAGAGCGCTATCTCGATGCAAAAACCATCTTGGAAGGTATTGTTAGCCGTGATGCATCGAATGCCTATGCCAAACAACTACTAGCGAGTTGCAGAAACATTGACCGCATGAAATCGGATTCGTTAAACTACATTATCGAGCCTGTGAACATTCCTGCCGCTGGTCCTGTTTACGCCCCTCGTTTATACAACGGTGGCATTTTATTCAGCAGCCCATCGGGGAGCGGTGAGATGGATCCATACACCAAAATGTCGTATACGAATCTTTACACTACCAAAAGAGAAGGTGCTTCTTGGGGAGTTCCGCAAGAATTGGTTGGTTTGAACGGCAACTATCACGATGCTGTTGCAGCTGTTTCACCATCGGGTAACACACTGATTTTCACGCGTAGCTTCACGTTGGAATCGGGAACTATTGCAGGTAATGAAAGTAAGGTTAGTACTACTCAGCTTTACAACAGCAGAAAGGCCGCAGACGGATCATGGGAAAAACCAACCGTTTTGCCATTTTGCGACAACAAATACATGTTTGCACATCCTGTATTTGCGTCGGATGGTACGACGTTGTATTTCGC
The DNA here is from genome assembly GCA_044368835.1 of Flavobacteriales bacterium. GTDB lineage: Bacteria > Bacteroidota > Bacteroidia > Flavobacteriales_D > Sanyastnellaceae > JAIBBG01. The sequence continues at coordinate 1,325 of JBILIX010000137.1, forward strand.
TAGTGATATGCCTGGTGGATTCGGTGGTATGGATATATGGGTAGCAAAAATGACCGACAATGTTTGGGGCACTCCTATGAACTTGGGGGGTAACGTAAACTCAGCAGGTAATGAGATATTCCCAAGCCTTCGACGTGATGACGAGCTTTACTATTCAAGCGATATCATCGAAAGCCTTGGCGGCTACGATCTGATGTCATCTTCGAACCGCAATGGTATTTGGGAGCGTCCGGTGCACTTAAGCTACCCGCTCAACAGCTCGCATGACGATTTCTGCATTGCCTGGAACCCAGACAATAAAACCGGATATTTCTCGAGCGACCGATATGGCTCAGACCGTATCTTCAGTTTTATTGAGGACGACAGCAAGGTTATCTTGAATGCGTTGGTGACAGGTCGCGACAGCAAACTTCCGTTGGGAGGTGCCAAAATTGTATTGAAAAACCTTACTGATGGCACTGAACAGATGTACATCACCGATGGAAACGGTAAGTTAACCGCAGAGTTGGTAAAAGGCAAGGACTATCAAATGATCAGTGAGTTGGACGGTTACTTCAGTCAAACAGACAATTTCAATACGCGCGGTGATGAAGACCCAATTAATAAAATGATTGAAATGGCTGAGTTGTACGTTACTGATGCCAATGGAGCTAATGGAGCCGACGGAGCCAAAAGCGGTAAAAAGGACAGAAGTAGTGTAAAAGCGAAAAGTATTTACGCTCTTCCCGATATTAACTGGGATTACAACAAGTGGGAGATTCGCGAAGATGCAGTTCCATACTTGGATAAATTGGTGAAGTTGTTCCGTGAAAACAACAATTTGAAGTTTGAGCTCCTCAGCCACACCGACTGCCGTGGTAGCTTTGAATACAACGATGACTTGTCTTCTAAGCGTGCAAAGGCTGTTACAGATTACATGGTGAAAAAAGGAGTACCACGTTCAATCATCGTTTCAAAAGGATACGGTGAGCGTGAATTGCTCAACGACTGCACGGACGGCGTATCCTGTGAAGAATCACTTCACGAGGAAAATCGTCGTACTGAGTTCATCGTAACCGGTAAGAAGAAATAATTCTAGCCACCTAGTGGCGAGTGACGAATGGCGAGTGGCGAATGTGTCACTCGCCATTTGTTTTTAAAGCTAGTTCGTCGAGTTCTTTTATTCGCTGTAGATCTTACCGCTTCGCCACGTTTGCACCATCCGCTCCCAGTAGGGTTTGTAACCAGGCTCACGTTCCAGCAAATAGAGGTTGTTGGTGAACGGGGATTCGACCTTATTGAAGGTAAACGATAGAAGCGCAGCCTGGCTGTCTTCGCCATAATTCCATACTTCACCTTGCGAAGACCGAATGATTTGATTCGGATTACCGAATAAGAGGTGAATCATGCCCCGGTCGGTCTTCCACCCTTCGGTATACGTCGAGAAGTAATAGTTGGCCTCCTCTACCCTTCTGTAGAATATCCGTATGAGCTCTCTTGCATGCTCTTTACTTCCGCCACATTCCAGCCAAAAACGATCGATAAGGAGTTTGGGATAATTGTTCTTTACGATCTCCTCGTGCTCTGTTTTCGTTGTAATGAAACGAATGGGCCATTCTAGTGCATTGACCTCCTTCACACGCGGATAATGCGTGTTGGAAGTTTTAATGGTAAAACCACTTCGCTTACCGGCATCGTGTGTGAGAAAATACATTCCTCCCACCACTTCAAAAACAAAACCGCCATCTTGCTCACGTTTCACCTGCACCGTCTGAGCTCCTGTTAGGCTGGGCTGTTCAGGCATGTTGGTGGAAAAAGGAGGTGGCGGCAGTTTTATTTCCGAGACGATTCTCTGTAGCAAAGGCAATTCAGAATTTGTGTTGCGGGCACTAGAGACTTCTACTAGTTGCCCCGGGGTTACAAATCCGCCAAATACGGGCTCACCGGTTTCAAACTTGGTGAGTAAATAATTCTGCGCGGTAAAAGTGGACGACTTGTCGCACGCGATAAACGAAGGCTGTGTGAGATTTCTGGCTGCATCCGTGAACTCCATTAGAAGATTCCACTGCCCTTCCTTCATAGGCACTACCATAGACCCCAGCAACCAACCTTGTTTGTCTTTAGCACCTTCATGAAGCACCACAGACAGTGTATCCTGCGCCATTCCATTTAAATCGCTTATAGTGGCCTTTATCCGCAAATTGAGCATAAACGGAGTATTGGCAGCCAAACGTGTGTAGAGGAGTTCACCGGAGGAAACCCTGAAGTGCACGGTGCTTGAATCTTGGGTGTGGTGATATACAAGATACTCCGGGTGCATCTCGCGGCTCTCCAAATCATACAGGTATTGATAAGAGCCTGTAGGCACGATAGCATTTCGCTTGCAGCCACTGAAAAGGGCGACCACCAGCAAAAAGAGAAAACTAAGATTCTGTTTCACTTTCACTATCATTTTCGTCTTCATATTCAGCCTGCTCAATTTTATCGGTATCCAAAGCCTTACTTGTCTTTGCGCCCAATTTCTTCATTTTCTGCGTTCGAGATATGATATTTCCCCTACCGGTTTCCAACTTATTCATGGCCTCGTCATACGCCTTACTAGCTCCCTTCAAGCGCTCACCGATATCTTTCATATTTCCTAAGAACGCAACGAACTTGTCGTACAATTTTCCGCCCTCTTCTGCAATAGCCTGCACATTCCTGATTCGTCGTTCCTGCATCCAAATATTGCTGACCGTGCGCATCGTGGCGAGCAAGGTTGTTGGAGAAACAATGATTATATTGAGATCCCATGCGTCGCTGTAAAGCTCCTTATCTTGTTGAATAGCCAAAGCAAAAGCTGCCTCAATTGGAGTGAATAAAATCACGAAATCGGGAGTATTCAATCCCTTCGCCGATGGATAATTTTTCTCGCTCAGCAGTTTTACATGGCTTCGCACACTCAGCAGGTGCGCCTTCACAGCAGCTGCGCGCTCCTGCTCGTCGGATGCTGACACCCATGCGCTATAGGCAGTAAGCGACACCTTACTATCGATGATTAAATGCTTCTCACCAGGAAGGTTTATAATTACATCCGGACGTATGGTTTTTTCCGAGTCATTGCTCGTACTGTGCTGGGTGCTGTATTCAATGCCCTCTGTAAGACCGCTGCGTTCCAGAATTCGCTCGAGGACCAACTCACCCCAATTGCCTTGCGACTTGGTATCGGCCTTGAGTGCCTGTGTCAAATTGGACGCATCTTCCGAAAGCTTTGTGCTGTTGTCGTTTAATCGCTTCAGTTCTTCTTTCAGACTGTTGCGCTCGATGGTTTCTAAGTGATACACATCCTTAATACGTTTCTCGAATTCGGTCAAATTTGTCTGAATCGGACTCAACAACAATTTGATTTGCGCTTCGCTTTGCTGTTGCATATGCTTCGACTTTTCATCGAGAATGTTTTGCGCCAGGTTCTTGAATTGATCACTGAACTGAGCTTGGATTGCCTGCACTTCGGTCTTCACTTCATCTGCTTGCTTCTTTGCAGCAGCCAATTCCGTTTGTGCCGAGGCAAGCTTAGCAGTTAGATCTACCACCTTCTGCTGTTCTTCTTCTAAATCATTGTGAGCCACCTCAAGCTGGCGTTGCAATAAATCCATAGCTGTTTGATCGCCATTATGGATGACCGCTTCTTTTTTCCTGAATAACAGCAGTACAACAAGCAGCAAAAGAGCCGAAAGAAGTATAACAATGACAATTTGCATAGGGTAAATATAACGAAGAAGAGGCGCTACGAATGAAGCAAAAACGAGTAGTACGATTGTGGATTTTGCCAATCGCTCCAGGAAAGCAACCAATGCTGTGCAGAACGTTCCAAATGCATTTTCATGGCTTCGTAATGTTCCGGCCATTCATCCATTGGGCTGCAACAATTCTGTAACGTATCATGGCTCGACAAATAAAAAATTCCGGAGTCTTCTGATAGTCTGACGTGTTCCTCCCACTCTACCATGCTATGCTTCGCCAACTGAAAAGCCTCGTGATTCAGGTAGCCGTCAAAGAATGGGCGCTGACGAGCATACTCGCTTCCATCGCACCACAACAGCAACGGAACAGTCGTTTGCTGACGCAAACGTTCAATCCAGCGAATCAATACTGCATCCGGAATGAAGGACGCGGCATCAAACCGAAAACCATCGACGCCCACTTTCAGCCAATGGAGCAAAACCTCTTCGCATGCTTGAACAAGTTCGGCACAATGGTGATTCAGTTGCACCACGTCATTCCAAGTTGTGCCCGCAGGAGGATGGGGCATGCCTGCAGCATCTCGTAAAAACCACTGCGGATTTGATGCCCAATGATGCATTGGCGAGGTGTGATTGAGCGGCATGTCGAGCACTACGCGCAAGCCGGCTGCATGGCAACGCTCGATCCATTCCATTGAATCTTCCACGGCTCCGATGGTTTCATGAACAGTGAGATGATCG
>JBILIX010000138.1:0-5765 GCA_044368835.1 Flavobacteriales bacterium
GGCTTGTTGATGCGCTTCTTCAAGCATAGTCGCACTGAATACTTCGAAGTCGAAACCACGCGCATACGTGCGCGGAAAGCAATTGCTTACATAGCAATTGTCGTCGTTGAGTTCGACATACGCATCAATACCTAGCTGTATGAGCGCTGCGTCGATGAGCGGGCAATCGGAGGTTACTCTTACTATGATGTCGGCCGGAAACATTTTGTTGGCATTGTAGAAACGCCCTAGCACATCGTGTTCGTCACCCCGAAAGCAATTCAGTTGTTGTTGATTGGCAAATACTTCAACGGCATCATCTGCCTCATTTGTGGTGGTTGCAACAACGATGTTACAGTCGCTTTTTTTCAGACGATCGATGTGATGTTGCAACATGCTTTTGCCTCCAACCATGCACATTATCTTTCCGGGCAGTCGCGTGCTTGTCATCCGTGCTTGGGTGATGATGCTGATGCGAGGATTTTCCGGTAGAGCACTCATGTCTTTATGCGCTGAACGAAGGGTCTACATGTTCGCGAATAAGTGCGCGCATTTTTTCGGGTGAAACCCATTCGGTGTTTTCGCCTGAATTGTAGCAGAAGCCTGCAGGAACTTTCGTTGCATTGAATTCTTTTACAAATGCGGACAAATCGAACACAGGCACTTGCGGTACAATGGCATAGTAGCGACCCAAATCATACGTCGTGAATGCATCGGAAGTGGTGATCATTTCTTCGTGCAATTTCTCTCCCGGACGAATGCCTGTGATGTCGATGGGTGCACCCGGTGCAATGGCTTCGGCTACATCGGTGATGCGGTACGAAGGAATTTTCGGAACGAATATTTCGCCACCCCGTGCGTGTTCCATAGCGTGCAATACCATTTCTACTCCTTCCTGAAGCGAAATGTTGAAGCGTGTCATGTTGGGGTCGGTAATGGGCAAGCGGCCTTCTTTCTTTTTCTTGATGAAAAACGGAATTACCGAGCCATTGCTTCCCATCACATTTCCATATCTCACCACTGAAAATTTTACCGGGTGTTTGCCACGAATATTGTTAGCCGCGACAAATAATTTGTCGGAGCACAACTTGGTAGCTCCATATAAATTGATGGGCGCTGCTGCTTTGTCGGTTGAGAGTGCCACCACATTTTTCACACCGCACTCAAAGCATGCGTTGATGACGTTTTCTGCTCCAAGCACGTTGGTCTTCACGCACTCCATCGGGTTGTATTCAGCAATTGGAACGTGCTTCATAGCCGCTGCGTGGATGACGTATTCAATGTCTTTCATGGCGGTTTTGAGGCGCTCGCTGTCGCGCACATCGCCGATGAAGTAGCGAATGGCGTTGTATTTCGCATGCGGAAAATCTTGCGCCATTTGATACTGCTTCTGTTCATCGCGAGAGAAGATGACCAGACGTTTAATGCTTGGCCAGCGTTCCAATATGTTTTTTGTAAGGTGTGTACCCAGCGATCCTGTGCCGCCGGTGATGAGCACACTCTTTCCGTTGAGGTCGAGCATGAAGGTTTAAATTTCTGTGTTGCGCAAATGTAACTACTTCACGCCGAATCGGCTGATGTGGGTCATCGAGTCGCGGTGCTGCTTGAGCCAGGTGAGATCCTTGTTCCACCAGTCGCTTTGATGGATGCGCTCTATCTCTTCGTGAGAAAAGCGATAGCGAATGTGCTTCGCTGGCACGCCGCCTACGATGCTGAATGGCTCCACATCTTTTACAACCACCGCTCCTGCGGCTACAATGGCGCCATCGCCAATTTTTACACCTGTGCGCAAAACGGCGCGCGCTCCAATCCATACATCGTTGCCGATTTCAGTCGTTGGCATCTCTTCGAAGAGTGGCTTATCGACTATGACCGGATTGGATTGACCGCGGTCGGAGTAGAACATGGGATGTGTCGAAACGAAACCGTCGGCCGGGTGTTCGCCCAATCCAATGAGGACCTGCGGGCCAATGCTGGTGAAGCTGCCGATGCGCGCGTGGTACACCTGTGTTTCTCGGCCTACATAGCTGAATCGACCCATGGTTACATCGCGCAGGCGACTGTATTTGTAGAGGGTGTTGTATTCGCTGAAGGTGCACTTGCTCACTTCGGTGAGATACTCCATGCGCAGATGCTTTCCTGAAAAACGCATTTTATAGCTTGTCCATTGCAAGAGCCAGCGCAACCAAAGGGTGATGGGGTTTTTGAAAAGTATCTCCATCCGTCAGTTTAGTTTTTTGCGTTCGAATGCATCCACAAATGACGGTGAGCTGATGTTGACAATGTGCGAGCCGCGGTGATTGGCATAGTCGCGCATGCGCCAGTAGCCGTGGAATACACGCGCCCATGCATGAAAGGCTTCGTCCATGCGAAACGTTTCTTTTGTTGCAGCGGTTTTATAAAATGGCTGAAAGCTGATTTGCTCTTGCTGATCGTAGAAGTGCACTTGTTTTAGGCACACCACGTTGTCGTCGTTAACCGCCAGCGACTCATGCCAATTGTGGTCTGCACCGGCCAGTTCAATTTCTTTGTACCCCATGTTGATGGCCAGAAACAAAGCGGCAACCAACACGTTTTGACATTGCGGCATCGCTTTGTTTTTCTTCCAGAAGAAATATCCGGGGCCATTCCAGCCTTTGTATACCACGTAGTTCAGATAGTGAATGCGAATGTGACCGTTCTTTTCCAAAAGAGTGATGCGTCTGCTTCCTTTGGCCTCGCGCGGTATCATCAAGTGAAGTTCCCAGGTGGTGTTGTCGGCAATGGCCTGCAGCATGGTATCAATCCAGGTTTGCTCTGCCTTCCAAACCCCAGGGTCGAGCAGAACGTAGTAACGAGGTTGCAGCTGCTTGTAATCAGCCGATAAAGCAAAACCATTTACTGCAATAAGTGAGCAGTCTTTGAAGTGATTGGGTTGAGCATCCAACGCCTTGCGCAGTGACGGTCCGTTGCCAAGCACGATGCATTTTGCATTGCCGGCTTGCGGCAGACTGGGAGCCCTTCTGCTCATCAATACAATTTTCAATAGCGAAACGGCTGTATTCACGGTGTTGAATGCAGCATGGGCTATGCGTTTGTGAATGGAGGCTGTGGCCGACATTATCGCAAAGGTATTCGGGTTGTGTGATTATTATTGCAGGGTCGACGTGTTTTTCGCTCGACAAGTTGCTATGTTACAAACCCCGTTGTGCTCCATAATTACGGTCGTTTACAATGCGGAGTCGCTCATCGAGCGAACGTTGCTGAGCGCTGCTCATCAAACGGTGCAGGATTTCGAGCATTGGATCATTGACGGAGCATCTACCGATTGCACGCTCACAGTGGTTGAGCGCTACAAGCACGCTCGCATGCATGTTGTTTCTGAGCGCGACAAAGGAATTTACGACGCGATGAACAAAGGACTTGCGCGTGCCACGGGAAAGTATGTGATCTTCATGAACGCCGGCGATGAGTTTTACGACAACCAGGTGCTCGAGCGCGCTCTCACGCAGCATGATGGTGCTGATTTTATTTACGGTGAAACGGCTGTGGTCGATGATGCAGGAAACATATTGGGAAACCGCAGGCTGAGCCCTCCGTCGCGGCTCAATTGGCGCAGTTTGCAGCGCGGCATGTGTGTGTCGCATCAGTCGATTTTCATGCGGCGAGAGTTGGCTGAGTCATACGATTTGAATTATCGCATCAGCGGCGACATCGACTGGACCATTCGCATGTTGCGCAAGTCGAAGAGCATTGTAAATGCTGAAGGCTACATTTCGAAATTCCTGGAAGGTGGGGTGTCTGCGTCGCGCAGAAATCAAGGGTTGAAGGAGCGCTTCCACATCATGTGCAAGCATTACGGATTAATCGCTACTTTGTTCAATCACTTTGTTATTCTGTTGCGATATCCTGTGCATCGTTTGACGCGAAAGTCGATGACTTAGGAAGTGGCGAGTGGCGAGGGGCGAGGGGCGAGTATTCTAAACTAAAATGCGTTTAAGTTAATCCATATGATACTTAGAAAAAAGGCATGACTTGGAATCTCCACGTCAGGTCTTTTTCATTCGCCACTCGCCATTAGTCATTCGCCCCTCTCAATTCGGGTTTACCGTTGGAAACGGCGATCGAATTTCATGCACAATCTCGAGTGTAGTCCGAAAAGCAGCTACGCGCGAACCGTATTTATCAGCATGTTCTTTTTGCAATGCAGGGGCAAATTGATCCATGTATTCGTCGAGGTCTTTTTGGTTGCGCGCTACATATTGAATAGCGTAGGTCACACCATTTTCTTCGTACTCGTGAATGCGACAAACTCGGTTTTCGAGAAACATACCCGTGTTCATCACGTCCGGAATGTGTTTGAACATCATCCAATCCAGCCACTCTTCGTGGATTTCGGCGTCCACGCTGCAGGTTACGTTGTAGAGAACACGGTTCATAGGCATAATTATGCCTGCAAAGATTGGATATAAATGATCGTGTTCGAAACCCAAGATAATTTTGAGCATGTCCGCATGAGTTGGCGATGTTGAGTTAGTTTTGGCAAAACTTCAAAACGATGTATACCGGTTTACTTCACTTACATTCTTTTTTGCGTTGGGTAGGCTTGCTTCTTATGCTCATCACCATTGTAGATAGCCTTGTTCGCATTTATCGCCCATTTCTAAACAGCGAGCGAAAACTTGGGCTTATCACGATGATTATTCTGCACACGCAGCTGCTCATCGGTATTGCGCTGTACTTCGCAAGCCCCCTTATTGCGAACGCCGTTGAGTCGGGCAACATCATGAAGGATCCTGTGAATCGTTTCTATTTGGTAGAGCACTTCCTAGGGATGGTAATCGCTATTGCGCTGGTTACTATCGGTCATTCGAAGGCCAAAAAACAGAGCGAAAGTTGGGCCAAGCACAAGCTTATTTTCGGCTATTACACCATTGCACTTATTCTCATTTTAATCAGTATTCCATGGCCGTTCAGAATGGTAGGAGAAGGACGCGGTTGGTTCTGATTGTATCCTTAACTCTTGTTGTAATTGCATCGTGTGGTGGCGCTAAAACGCGCGATCAATTTCCTGTGCGTGCAACAGAGGACGGCGCTGTCGATTTCGCGTTGGTGAAAAAGCTTTACGACGTGAAGTGCGCTCTTTGTCACGGTTATGATGGGGCACAACAATTTGCGGGTGCCAAGGACTTAACTCAGAGTGTGCTTCCGAAGAATGAAGTACTGTTGCGCATAGCTGAAGGTAAGGGCTCCATGCCGCCGCACAAAGATGTTTTGAGCGAAGAGCAAATGGATGCACTGGCTGATTTTGTAATGACCTTGCGCAATGCGCAACCATAGTACGGTTGAATTTTGATAGAAAAAAAGAATAAACTGATTTCGACCGCCAAGGAGCAGGAAACCTGCGTGTTGGTGGGTATTGTGACACGTGATCAATCGCGCGAGCAGTTGGCGGAGTACCTCGATGAGCTCGCGTTTCTTGCGGAAACAGCCAATGCACGCTGCCTGAAGCGCTTCACCCAAAACCTCGATCGCCCGGATACGCGCACGTTCATCGGCAGCGGTAAGTTGCAAGAGTTGAAGGAATATGTGGCCGAACACAAACCGGCCATGATCATTTTCGACGACGAGTTGGCGCCTTCTCAACTGCGCAATCTGGAAGGCACGTTCAAAGAAATGAACGTCAAAGTTCTTGATCGCAACAACCTCATTCTCGACATTTTCGCTAGCCGAGCGCGCACGGCTCACGCCAAGAAGCAAGTAGAGCTAGCGCAATATGAATACCTGTTGCCGCGTCTCACACGCAT
>JBILIX010000139.1:0-5711 GCA_044368835.1 Flavobacteriales bacterium
ACCAATCGAGCTCCGTTGTGGATTTGGTTGCCCGGAATGTTGTCAATCAAATAGGTTTCATTGACGAGTGCTGAACCGTTCCAGTCAAAAGAGGCGAGTCGCTCTTTCACACTGTTGCCTTGGGAATAGTTGTAAACCAAAAACACTTTTGGAGTATTCGTGAAATCTGGGTGAAGTGCCATACCCAACAACCCGGGCTCACCGGAGCCGTTGTTGCTTACCGTTAGTTCAAGTATCGTGGTGTAATTGCCGGTTACGGGGTCGATGTGCAATACATCGCCGTTGCGGCAGCTTGCCCAGATATAATCGTCGGATCCCCAAAGGATCTCCCATGGACGGGTTATACCTGTTACAACGTCGGTTTGAACTAACACGGTGCTGTCGAGTGTCCAAGTTGTTTGTGCTTGAAGCGCAGCTGTGCTCAGCAACGAGGCAGCTAGTAGGGTTTTAAGGGTGCGCATAGTATAGGCTTTTTCCTTTTTGTTATTGTTGAGCGAAGATATTGCGTGTCGCATTTGGACAAACAACCTTTTTCCAATCAATCTTGGGTTGGTTAGAATTTCACGTTTAGACCAACACCAATTACTTCTTTGAATTGCGTGCGTGGTCCTGCTGCGTCGATTACTCCGTCTCCGTTATTATCGACCGCAATGTCTATATCGTCATCGTAAATGAGGTGCGATGTGATGGTGGTGGTAATCCATTTGTTCACCTTGAGACCAATGATGGTTTCCCAACTCACATCGATGTTTTGTGGATTTACCTTGTAATTTGAGAAGAGGTCAAGCTTCGAGATTACACTCACGCTTTTGTCTTTGAAGAATGTTTGCTGGTAAACGGCCCGAAAATATCCACCTACTTCAGAGCGTGATTTTTTACCGGCGGTAAGAATGTTGCCTTCGGTATCATACGTTGCCGCCTCCACTCCGAAAGCTCCTGCATTGGCCAAGGTTTCATCGTTTACAATGGTGTTTTTAGATGTAAGTGGAGCTACGAAGGCTGTGAGCTTGTCGTTCGGCTTGTAGTCCATACCTATCGCAGCTAATATGTAAGCAGGTGCAAGTAAATCGGAAATCTTGTTTGTGACGTTGGGATAATTGTAACCGGCAGTCATTTGCGTTTTGAAGTTAACCAACGTCGCGTAATACCACTTATCCGATGCTTTTCGGCCATACTTGGAAGTGAAATCCACTTTATCGTCGGTCTTAATGAACTCTGCGCCTTTGCCCTGCTGCAACAGACCATAGCCAAGATCGAGCATATTGTCCCAGGAGGAGTGTTCACTTTTGTATTTGGCGAATGCGCTAAAAATTCCGCCTAACGCGATGGTGTTCTGACCGCCTGCTGCCCAGTTGGTGAAGGAGGCCTGGGAAATACTCAGTCCAAAGAGTCCGCCTGTTTTCCATCCCATGATGGAGTCTTTCGATATGGTACGGATGGCTTTTTCCGCTTCGGTTGTTTGCGCTGAAGCGGAGTTCAGGGTAAAACAGAGTAGGAATGAAATGAAGAATAGATTTGTTTTCATGGTGGCGAATATAGGAGAAGATAGCAGCGAAAGGAATTCTTGCTACTATGGTGAACTCACAGCATAAATGCGCTGCCAGTTTTCAATGTTTCGGATGAAAATTCACTTACAATTCATACAGCGCAGTTGCAGTCCACGCTTCTGCAGGAGCAGCAAAGAGTGGTTTTACCTGTGGCCAAACTACTCCGAAGGTGGCCGAATGACGGTATACTTCCAGAAACGATTCGTCTTCCCAAAGTGAATAGGTGAAGAAAATGTTGGGGTTATTTTCATCGCGAAGCAATTTCAAACCGCAACAGCCATCGGCTGCTCTAATCTGGGTATGATATTGTTCGAAAATGTCAAGAAACTGAGCCGCAGCTTCAGTCCTGAAGGTCATCTTCACTATTCGGGTCACCATTGAATTCTATGCGTATTACGTCATCAACTGAGAAGCCAAACAGTTCGGCTGCTCCGCCACCGTGCATGGTGGTTCCTCCGTTGATGGCAATCATCAATCGGCCTCCGTTTGACCACATGGCTAAGCGTTCACCTTCAACGACGTCTGTAAAGTAGTTGCTGATTTTAGAAATGCCGAAGCCTACGCGTTTGAAGAGGATATTAAACTTTCGTTTTTTGCGCACCTGTTCGAAAAGCGGCTTTGAAATGTTGCAGTACACATTGCCGTAATGGTCGATGTACTCTACGTGTCCTCTCAGAACGTCGCCTTCCAGACTTGGCGTGGGTAGCATGGCTTGATTGAACGAATGCACGCGTTGTCCTAAAAATTCAATCGACCCTCCCCGGGAAAGGTGCGAAGCTGCCGTGGCAAAAACGCCTTTCATGGGAAACGTCCAGTCTTCGCCTTGAGGCAGTGTAATTTCAAAAACATCTTCTGGCTCTTGCTCAAAAATGAGAGAGAATATTCCGTTGTCAGCGCCGACAAAAAAATGTCCCATGTATTGAATGGCGACATGTGGAGTGCGCGCAGTAAACTCCGGATTCACTCCAATGACGTGCACGGTGCCCAACGGGAATTGCCGCCATACGTTGCGAACCAGAAAGGAAGCTGCATTGATATCGAACGATCGTACTTCATGACTGATGTCCACAATGGACGCCTGCGGAGCCTGCGTAAGGATCGATGCTTTGACCGCGGCCACATAGTGATCGCGCATGCCCAAGTCTGATGTTAATGTGATAATACCCACTGCAACAAAAATCCATCTACTTTTGGTGGGAATTTCACCTAAGGTTTAGAAACTTATCAAAAAAGGAATTAACGCTTGACAGAGAAAGAAATCATCTTGCCCGATATCGAACCAATCGAATTTTTCGGACCAACCAACAACAAATTCAAATTTATCCAGAGCCGCTTTCCCAAGTTGAAGGTAGTTGCCAGGGGCAATGTCGTGCGCGTAATCGGTGACGACGACGAAATTGATCGTTTCGAGCTGAAGCTCGAACAGATATTCGCTCATATCGAAAAGTATAGCTCGCTTGCTATGAACACCCTTGAAAACATCCTCGACGGCCATGTGGAGATGTCGCAAGGGAAACATTTTTCGGGTGCAGAGGATGTGTTAGTGTTTGGCCCGGGTGGGCAAAAAGTCGTGGCTCGCACAGCCAATCAAAAACGGATGGTGGAAGCGTGTGATGCGAACGATATGGTGTTTGCCATTGGGCCTGCGGGTTCCGGTAAAACCTATACTGCAGTTGCACTTGCCGTCCGCGCGCTGAAAGAAAAGCAGGTAAAGCGTATAATCCTTACTCGACCTGCGGTAGAAGCAGGGGAGAACCTGGGTTTTCTACCGGGTGATTTAAAGGAGAAACTCGATCCGTACATGCAGCCGTTGTATGATGCCCTGATGGACATGATACCGTATGAAAAGCTGGCAGATTACATCGAGAAGAACACCATTGAGATTGCGCCGCTGGCCTTTATGCGTGGACGTACGCTGGACAAGGCATTTGTTATTTTGGATGAAGCGCAGAACGCAACCGTGGCTCAGATGAAGATGTTTCTGACGCGTATGGGACGCGATGCCAAGTTTATCATAACAGGCGATGCTACCCAGGTCGATTTACCGCGCAATCAGCCCAGCGGTTTGTTGCGCTCTGTCGACTTGGTGCGCAACATCGAAGGAATTTCGGTAATAGAACTTACCGGTGCCGATGTAGTGCGTCATAAACTCGTGAAGCGCATCATCGAAGCATTTGAAACAGGGGATAGGTAGTAGGTGATAGCTGATAGGTGATAGGTTGATGCTACAGCACCTTTGACCTATCACCTATCACCTATTGATTAACTCTTTTTCGTGCGCTCTTTGTCAATCTGACGGCGCAAAGCACTCACTGCAAAATCGGTTGCTTCTTCAAACGATTTACATTGCTTCTTGGCAAATAATTCCTTTCCCGGGATGGAGAGTTTCACTTCCGCGATTTTGTTTTCATTCACATCCGACTTATCGAGGCGAAGAAAAACTTCTCCTTTGATAATGCGATCATGGAAGGTTGTGAGCTTGTTGACCTTTTCTTCAATGAAGCGAATCAATTTGATGTCGGCATCGAAGTGAATACTTTGAACTTGAACTTGCATAATTCAAAACGTTTTTAAGGGTTTAACTTCAATTATTTCTGGGGTGCATCCTGGAATGGATGCTTTTTAATTTCTCAATACTGTTGTGAGTGTACACCTGCGTAGCAGCCAAACTCGAGTGACCGAGTATCTCTTTAATGACATTTAGTTCTGCTCCGTTATTCAGCATATGTGTTGCGAAGGTGTGTCGAAGTACGTGAGGACTTTTCCTCTGAATCGTTGTTACCTGCGAAAGGTAAAATTTAACCTTAAGATAAACAAGAGATTTTGTCACTTTTTTGCCTTTATCAGTAACGATGAGACTTTCAAACGACGATTGACGGAAACGGTCATTTCGGTGCTTGATATATGCTTCTATCTTTCCCATCATTGCTTTGCCTAACGGTACGTAGCGTGTTTTATTCCTTTTACCGAGCACTTTGATTTGACCAAGCGAACGATCAACGTCCGAATCTTTTAATCCAAGCAACTCTGATTGCCTTATACCCGTTTCGTATAAAAGGGTTACAATGAGTTCGTCTCTTTTCAATAAAAAAGTGTCGGCATCTGTGGGACGCACAAATTGCTCGCTGCTTTCAATATGATACAGCGCTTGTGCTCCCTTCTCCTCCACGAAAAGGGGGAGCCTGGCAGGCTTCTTAGGTTTTGGGATGTTGCGTGCGGGGTTGGCTGAGAGTACGCCTTCTTTCATTTGAAAGCGCATAAATGCATTAACAGCCGATAGCTTTCGATGAACGGAAGAGGGGTGGTAGTCATTTTCCATGAGCGACGCCAGCCACGATCGAACAACTTGATGGGATACTTCAACCGATGATTGAATGTCGAACTCCTTCTTGCAGTATAGCGAAAACTGATCGAGGTCAACAGCATAGGAATCAATCGTATGCGGTGAACAACGCTTCTCGGTGAGGAGATAGTTCAAGAATTTTTCAGTTTGCACCATAGCAAGAAAGGTGAATTTTCAGTAAAAACTGAAAACTCACCTTTCGTATTGTGAACAAGAGTCTGTTATTACATCTCTTCGCGCTTCAGCGTAGTGATGTATGCAGCCTTCTTAATTTCTTCACGACGTGATACACTTTTCTTAGTGTATGCCTGGCGGCTACGCAATTCTTTTACAACGCCTGTTTTCTCGAATTTCTTCTTGAACTTCTTCAGTGCGCGGTCAATGCTTTCGCCTTCTTTTACCGGAATAATCAACATAACGGATATACCTCCTTCATTTTAGGCTGCGAAAATAGTGATTGTGTAAGACTGCAGCCAAACTTTTTTTCACATTCCTGCCGAGTCTATGCAGACCAAGTTATTTTCGTCGGCATGAAGCATGTGTTGAAATGGTCGCTGGGTATCGCGCTGCTCGCGCTTGTGGCGTGCAAAAAAGATGTTCCGGATGAACCAATTCTGTTGCCTTCCGGCGATACCGTTATTACGATCGACAGCCTCGACCTCGGAAATACACGTGTGACGCAGGTGCTTGGCGTGGTGCGCGATGAGTCGGGCAATGCAGTAGCTGGAGCCGTTGTACAGTCGGGGTGGAGCAACCAGCAAACAACCACCGATGCCCGCGGTTTTTTCAAGTTTGAAGACCTGACGTGCTTCGAGAAGAGC
>JBILIX010000140.1:0-5710 GCA_044368835.1 Flavobacteriales bacterium
GTTGCAACACGAACATTGAGGCACTCGAAATAATGGACAGCAAAGGCGCACTCATTCTTCGCAAGAATGCGTTGGGCTATAGCACCACCGTGGAAACTGCTTCCTGGCCTGCCGGAGTTTACACCCTTCGAATCTATTCGCAAGAAGGCATCACCGCTCGACGCATTGTGAAGCAATAGAAATCTATTTGCTCAAATACAAGTTGCGCTCAGCATAAATCTGACGGAAGAACGGATCACGCAAATCCTTGATAAAGCGAATGGCTTCTCCGGTGCTCTTCATTTCAGGACCCAGCTCCTTCTTCACCTCGGGAAACTTCTCGTAACTGAATACAGGAATCTTGATGGCGTATCCGTTGCGCTTGGGGTTAAACGTGAAGTCTTTCACTTTCTTTTCACCGAGCATAACCTTGGTAGCATAGTTCACATAAGGCTCATCGTATGCCTTGGCGATGAACGGCACAGTGCGCGATGCGCGAGGGTTTGCCTCAATAATATACACCACGTCATCCTTAATAGCGAATTGGATATTGATGAGTCCAACTGTTTTAAGTGCCTTGGCAATTGTGCGCGTGTGCTCTTCAATTTGCGTAATCAAAAAATCACCGAGGTTGTAAGGAGGCAAGACAGCATATGAATCTCCACTATGGATACCTGCAGGCTCAATGTGCTGCATGATACCGATGATGTAAACATCTTCACCGTCGCAGATAGCATCGGCTTCAGCTTCGATGGCGCCCTCCAGAAAGTGATCGAGCAGAATTTTGTTGTCTGGCATGTCGTTGAGAATATCCACCACATGTTTCTCAAGCTCCGATTCATTAATCACGATCTTCATTTTCTGTCCACCCAACACGTAACTCGGACGAACCAATAGTGGAAAGCCCAAATCGCGTGACAGCTCAATAGCCTGCTCTGCACTTTCCACAACACCAAACTTCGGATATGGAATGTTGTGTTCTTTCAGCAACGTGGAGAAACTACCACGGTCTTCCGCCAAGTCGAGCGATTTGAAATCAGTGCCAATGATCTTTATTCCATACTTATCCAACTTCTCGGCAAGCTTCAAAGCAGTTTGTCCGCCAAGTTGAACAATCACACCTTCCGGCTTTTCATGCTGAATAATATCGTAGATGTGCTCCCAAAAAACGGGTTCGAAGTAGAGCTTGTCGGCCGTATCGAAATCGGTTGAAACTGTTTCCGGATTGCAATTAATCATGATGGTTTCATAGCCGCATTCTCGAGCAGCCAATACACCGTGCACGCAGGAATAATCGAACTCGATACCCTGACCAATGCGGTTCGGACCGCTTCCAAGTACAACCACTTTTTTGCGATCACTCACCACACTCTCATTCTCTTGTTCGAAGGTGCTGTAGTAGTAAGGGGTCTTTGCTTCGAATTCTGCAGCGCAGGTATCGACTAATTTATAGACGCGCCGAATACCCATGTCACTGCGCTTCTTATAGACTTCGCTTTCGAGGCAGCGAAGCAAATGAGCTACCTGGCGATCTGCGTATCCCTTCTGTTTGGCCTCAAACATGAGCTCTTGTGGCATCGAATGAATGTCAAACTTCTCGATGCGACGCTCCATGTGAATCATATCTTCTATCTGACGTAAAAACCAAGCGTCGATGCGCGTCTTCTCTTGAATGGTTTTAAACGGTATACCCAACTTGATGGCATCGTATACGTGAAAAAGGCGGTTCCAACTCGGCTTTTCAAGGGAATTGAGCAGTTGTGCCTGATCGCGAACCTCTCGACCATCGGCTCCCAAACCATTGCGCTTTATCTCAAGCGACTGACACGCCTTTTGAAGTGCCTCCTGGAAACTGCGACCGATACCCATTACCTCACCCACGCTTTTCATTTGCAGTCCCAACTCTCGGTTGCTTCCTGGAAACTTATCGAAATTCCATCGTGGAATTTTCACAATCACATAATCCAACGTGGGTTCAAAAAACGCGGAGGTAGACTTCGTGATTTGATTTTGCAACTCGTCGAGGTGGTATCCGATAGCGAGTTTAGATGCAATCTTGGCAATCGGATAGCCCGTTGCCTTACTGGCCAAAGCGGAAGACCTCGAAACGCGAGGGTTGATCTCGATGGCGATAATGTCTTCCTTTTCATCCGGGCTCACTGCAAACTGAACATTGCAACCACCCGCGAAATTCCCAATTGCGCGCATCATGCGAATGGCCATGTCGCGCATTTTCTGATAGGTTGTATCTGAAAGAGTCATGGCCGGCGCAACAGTGATACTGTCGCCCGTATGTATTCCAATGGGGTCAAAATTTTCAATAGAACAAATGATGGTCACATTGTCGTTCGCATCGCGAAGCAACTCAAGTTCAAACTCCTTCCAACCCATGAGCGCCTTATCTATCATTACCTCGTGGATGGGCGACAAATGCAATCCCCTATCCAGCAGTTTATCAAAATCCGATTGCAGGTGTACCAAAGCCGCACCGCTTCCGCCAAGGGTATACGAAGGGCGAATGCACAAGGGGAAGCCAAAATCCTGAGCAATCTCTTTTCCTTCCAGAAAACTTTTCGCGGTGCGCTGAGGAGCCATAGGCACTCCAATTACGCCCATCAGTTTTCGGAAAGCTTCCCGATTTTCAGTTATTTCTATGGCTTTCGTGTCAACCCCCACCATGCGTACACCATGCTCTTCCCAAATGCCCATTTCTTCGCACTGGATGGCTAGGTTGAGCGCGGTTTGTCCGCCCATTGTTGGCAGCACCGCGTCAATTTTGTGTTCTGAAAGAATGCGAAGAATGCTCTCGGGTTCCAGTGGAAGCAGATAAACATTATCGGCCACAACCTTATCGGTCATGATGGTTGCCGGGTTACTATTGATGAGCGTAACGGTGATTCCTTCTTCACGAAGCGAACGTGCAGCTTGAGAGCCACTGTAGTCAAATTCGCATGCTTGGCCGATTACGATAGGTCCGGAACCAATAATGAGTACGGACTGAATGGAGTTGTCTTTGGGCATTTTTTTTTTATCTGACAGCTCGTGCCGCCAGTTAAACAAAAATGAGGTTGTAGGATTGCGGCGCGAAGATAGGCGCGTGTATTGGGGAAAAGCGAATTAAGATTTCAAGAACGTGTGAATAAGTCGCCAAAGGCTCGTCAATAGTGGATAAACAGTACATTTGAAGAAGATTTCGGCCCCGTAAAATGCGCACCATAATCATCGACAATTACGATAGCTTCACCTACAACCTGCAACATTATTTGGAGGCAGTATTGGATGAATCCGTAACGGTAAAGCGCAACGATGAAGTGACGCTCGAGGAGATTGCATCGTTCGACAACCTGGTGCTTTCACCCGGCCCCGGACTTCCGCAGGATGCGGGTATAACAATGTCTGTACTTGAACATTTTTCTGCTACCAAACGCATACTTGGCGTATGCCTGGGTCATCAAGCTATCGGTTTGGCATTTGGCGGAAAACTCGAAAACCTCACTACCGTTCATCACGGTGTTGCTTCCAGGTTGCACATTGCCTGCGAAGACTATTTACTCAGCGATTTCCCCGAGTCGAGTCCGGTAGGGCGCTACCATTCGTGGGTTGTGAGCAACGAGCAATTTCCTGATTGTCTCGAAATTCTGGCAACCGATGAATCCGGTGAAATAATGGCAATGCGACATCGCACGCTCGATTTGCGCGGCGTGCAATTCCACCCGGAAAGTATCATGACCACATACGGCAAATTACTGATACGCAACTGGGCTCTGTACCACCATTGAAAGGCAGTGAAATCAACCTTTACATACCGCGGCATTACCCTCGAATACATGGTCTTCGGCAGTGGTTCTGAGACTGTGCTGTGCTTGCACGGGTTTGGGCGTGAAGCCGAAGACTTCAATTTGTTTCTTCCGCTGCTGAAGGACCATCAGCGTATGGTAGCCATCAATTTACTCTCACATGGCAACAGTGTATTTCCGAAAGAAAGAATAAGCCGACAGCCACTATCCAAAACAGAATGGTCAGAGCTCATAGCAGCTCTCTTACAAGCGCTCAATACCGAGCGATTTCACCTCATCGGATATAGCATGGGTGGTCGACTGGCCATGGTGCTTGCCGAGCAAATGGCCGATAAGATTCTTTCGCTGGTGCTGCTGGCGCCCGACGGACTGAAGGTCAATTTGATTTATCGCTTTGTGAGCGAAACAAAATTTGGGCGCGTGTTGTACCGAAGCATCATCCAGAATGTCAACTGGCTTTTCAGGCTGGTAGACTTGCTAAGCAGGTTGCATTTGCTCGATCGTAAGATTCAACGGTTTGTGCACCTTCAATTAGAAACACAAGAGAAAAGACAATTGGTATATGATGCATGGCTCATTCACCGCAAACTCTTTCCAATGCTTCCGGCTGTAGCTCGAAATATCGAATCGCAGGGGATACCGTTTTCACTCCTTTTCGGACGATACGACAAGATTATTCCCGCACGACATGGACACAGGCTACTAAAGCATTTCAGCACACCGAAAAATGCAGTACTCCTCGACTTGGGGCATCGCCTGCTTCAGCCTGGAACAGCGCGGCATCTGCAAGACGCAGCCATGTGGATGCCCAAGGGCAATCGATAGCAGAATTTCATTTTGTGTTCATTTCAAGATTCCGTAAACTTGCACAGGCCTTTTGCCGTTGTTCTACCCATGAAAAATTGTCAGTTTGAACCGAAACATGTTTTCATCCGCATCTGATGCTGATTCGGTATTGATTTGCTCGCATTTCCGAGAGCATTCCTACTCTTTTTTATAACCGAATCATCTAAAATTTCATGAAAACAAAATACATCGAACTGGTAGAACAGACCTTCGAATGGCCCCAGGAAGAATTTCAACTCGACAAAGACAATTTGCTTTTTCACGGTATTCCGTTGATGGAACTCGTTGAAAAATATGGGTCACCCCTGAAGTTTACTTACCTACCTAAAATCAGTCAGAACATCAAGAGAGCCAAGGAATGGTTTCGCATAGCCCGGAACGAAGTGGGCTACGAAGGTGAATACCATTATTGCTACTGCACCAAAAGCTCTCACTTTCGATACGTGCTGGAAGAAGCGTTGAAGAACAACATTCACATTGAAACTTCTTCTGCATACGATATCGATTTGATTCGCCGACTCGGCACCTTGGGCAAAATCAATAAAACCCAGCGCATCATCTGCAACGGATTCAAAAAAGACGAATACGTCAAGCGGATTTTTGATTTGCATGCTGACGGATACAAAGACATCATATCGGTAATCGACAACAAGTACGAGTTCCAGACATTCGAAGAATTGGTTCAGGAACCGATGAACATTGGCATTCGTATCGCCAGTGAAGAAGAGCCGAAGTTTGAATTCTACACTTCACGCTTGGGCATCGGCTACCGTGAAATTGTGCGCTTCTACAAGAAGTCAATTCACGACAATCCGCATTTGAATTTGAAGATGCTTCACTTCTTCATCAATTCGGGCATCAAAGACACCAGTTACTATTGGAACGAATTGGTGAAATGCCTGAAAGTGTATTGTGAGCTGCGTGAAATTTGCCCCACACTCGACTGTCTCAACATCGGCGGTGGGTTTCCGATAAAAAACTCACTTGCATACTCGTTCGACTACCAATACATGGTAACCGAGATTCTTCGCCAGGTAAAAAATGCATGCGACGACGCGGGCGTTCCTGTGCCGCACATCTATACGGAG
>JBILIX010000141.1:0-5694 GCA_044368835.1 Flavobacteriales bacterium
CAATCACTCAGCTGAATTTGATTTTATCGATCGGTTTTCGTTGGATTTTTTGGAGGTCGCGCCACGCCAGAAGCTCACCATGGAAGGCGCACACCACTTGCTCAACCACTGCACAGGAAGATACACCATGCATATTATCACCAATGGCTTCGTGGAGGTGCAAGGACATAAGATGAAGGCTGCAGAACTGGAAGGCTTTTTTGATCAGATCATCAACAGCGAGCATGTCGGAGTGCGAAAACCGCATCCGGATATTTTTAGCTATGCATTGGAAAAGGCCGGTGCAATCAAGGAGGAGTCGCTTATGATAGGCGACGATTGGGAGGCTGATATTCTTGGCGCACGCGATTTTGGTATGGACCAGGCCTACTTAACGGTCAAGGAAGATGAACAAAATGAACGAAACGCAGCGCATGGAAATGGGCCAGTTCGGCACAACTACAAGCCGACCTATACATTACATTCGCTTCTGGAATTGATTGAAATACTTTAACAATACTGCAATGAGCAATAAAAACGAAAACGGCCAGCAACTCAATATCGAACTGAACGAGGAAATCGCTCAGGGTATTTATTCGAACCTGGCCATTATTACCCATTCACCAGCTGAATTTGTCGTAGACTTTATTCGCATGATGCCCGGTGTGCCAAAGGCCAAAGTGCAATCACGCATTATTCTTACTCCTCAGCACGCCAAACGCCTTATGCAAGCACTTATGGAGAATATCAATAAGTATGAGTCGCAACACGGCACAATCAAAGATGCGCCCGGTCAAGATCCGATGCTGAGCATGGGTTTTGGTGGCCCTCAAGGAATGGCGTAATGAAGTGCGATGGGCGATGGGCGAAGGTCGATGTATGAGGTGAATTTCCCTCGTCCTTACATCTTCACAAGCGCATCGCGCAGTCTGCTGCTGTATCCAATCTCATTGTCGTACCAGCCGACAACCTTTACCATGTTGCCTATCACGGAGGTGAGCTTTGCGTCAAACACGCATGAGGCCGGGTTACCAATGATGTCGACCGAAACAACTGGGTCTTCAGTGTACTCCAAAATGCCGGACCAACGCTTCATTGAGGCTTGTTGAAATGCTCCGTTGATGGCTTGTATCGAAATTGGATTGCGCACATTGCACGTAATATCGGTGAGTGAGCCGTCGGGCACGGGTACCCGAAATCCACAACCGCCCATTTTCTCATTCAAATGCGGAAATACGCGAGTCAATGCCTTGGCCGCTCCGGTTGTGGTTGGAATGATGGAAAGTGCCGCAGCTCGGCTTCTTCGCAAGTCTTTGTGAGGTGAATCGTGTAAACGCTGATCGCCGGTATAGCTGTGCACAGTCGTGATGTAACAGCTCTCAATGCCACACAATTCGTCGATCAACTGTATCATCGGAGCGGCATTATTGGTTGTACACGATGCATTGGAAAGTATCGTGTCTTCCGGCGTTATTCGATCTTCGTTAATGCCTAGTACAATAGTCTTGATTTTCTCATCCTCCGGAGGAACACTCAACAACACGCGTCGGGCACCCGCAGTAATATGCCCTGTTAGTTCTTCCGTTGTTTTGAATTGGCCCGTACAATCAACTACGATATCCACGTCATAGGCGCTCCAAGGAATTTGGCTTGGGTGTGAGGATTGAAGAAAGGGTATGCTTACCGAACCAACGGTGAGCGAGTTGTTCGTTGCCTCAACAGGCAGTTCCAACTTGCCATGCACGGAGTCATACTTGAACAAATGCGCCATGCCGTGAGCATCTGCCAAATCATTGATGGCTGCAATTTCAAAGCGCTTGTCATGGAGGAGTATGCGCGCGAGGGCTCGGCCTATTCGGCCAAAACCATTGATGCCAATTCGCTTGGGAGTCATGGTCGACTGAATCAAACTAAAAGAGGTGTTTCTCTGCGTGGTAAGATGAACGAACGAGCGGCCCGCTCTCTACGTATCGAAATCCTTTGCGGAGAGCGTATTCTTTGTACTCGGCAAATTTTTCGGGTGTAATAAACGCTGCTACCGGCAGGTGTTTGGGCGTAGGCTGTAAGTATTGTCCAAGCGTGAGGATATCCACATGAACGGACGCTAAATCGTCGATGGTTTCGAGCGTTTCTTCTTCGCTTTCTCCTAGACCGAGCATTACGCCGCTCTTCGTGCGCATGCCGCCCTGCTTAAGACGAAGAAGTAGTTCAAGACTTCGGTCGTATTTGGCCTGAATACGCACTTGCTTGGTGAGCCTGCGCACGGTTTCGAGGTTGTGCGAAACGACTTCCGGCGCAGCTTCGATAATCTGCTGCAAATTTTCCCATTTGCCGGCAAAATCAGGAATAAGCGTTTCCATAGTGGTGCCCGGAGATGCGCGGCGCACTGCAGCTACCGTGTTGTACCAAATCGTTGCACCGCCGTCGGTTAAGTCGTCCCGGTCAACCGAGGTAATCACGGCGTGCTTCACGCCCATCAATCGAATGGAGTCGGCCACTCGCTCGGGTTCCTTCACATCTGCTGGCAGAGGTCGACCGGTGGCTACGGCACAAAATCCGCACGATCGTGTACAGATGTTTCCCAGAATCATGAAAGTCGCAGTGCCTTCACCCCAACATTCTCCCATGTTGGGACAATTGCCGCTTTCACAAATCGTATGGAGCTTGTGCTGGTCAACCAATCCGCGCACCTTGCGGTAATTTTCTCCGGTTGGAAGTTTCACGCGAAGCCACTTGGGCTTGGGTATGCGCGCATTTTCTGTTGTTACTGGCGTAGAGGTATCGCTCACTTCTGATCGTATTTGGTACCTATGAAAAAATTGAGATACAGCGTTAAGAACAATTGATGGTTCTTTGGGTTCTTACTGCCTTCATCGTAAATGGCCATAATCGGAATGCGCCTGCTGAAAAAGTCAGCCGCCATTCCGGCCTCAATTCCTTTTAATCGTTCTCGCTCATTGCTGTATTCAAACGTGAACGAAAACTTACCGAATGCCCCCGGCTGAAGCTTGAGCTCATCGAAGCCGCGCAAAGAACTGGCCCTTCCGTATATGTTGTCTATATAATGCAAATCGGGATCGAACTTTTCTACTTCTAAGTATGGCTGATTATTTGGCTCATTCATGTAAATGATTTCCAGATAAACCGGTTTTGTAAAACCGAAGGAAGGACCTACCAGCCAATTGTATGAAATCTGAACACCGCTGTGGCGCAGCTTTTCAGTTACAATTGTTTTGCGTCCTATTTGTGCTCGAATCGTATAGAAGTTATTGAGTTTACCATAATAATAAGGCCTTGCATTGGGGTCGTTTACAGGGTTCCAGGTTTTGGTTTCCTTCTCATGCTTCACAAACATGAGGTCGGCTCCAAACAACCACAGATGTGTGGCATCCGTATAGCGACCGAAATTGGTGCTGATGCCATAACCGCTTGTGTTCAGGTTGATGCCAACCTGACGCATCTTCTTGTAGAGTAATATCTCGCTTTCCGGAATGGGTTGAGCAAAGGCTGCAAAGCTCATTGCCAATAAAAACCCTATGAGAAACGCCCGTATCATTAGAGTTTCAAAAGTAACACAGTCTTTCATGAACTCCTCAAATACTGCACTAGTTTTGAAACAAAATTGATTCACATCATGAACCCCGGAATGACCGTTAGTTACCAAGGCGAGCTTCGCAATCGAGCAGAACATCTCAAGTCTGGAAATACACTGATAACCGATGCACCAACCGATAACCATGGAAAGGGCGAGGCATTTTCACCTACCGATTTATTGTGTACCTCACTCGCTTCTTGCATGATTACCTTAATGGGCATAACAGCCAACAGCAAAGCAATTCTGCTTGGAAACGTGGAAGCGAGCATTGAGAAAGTAATGTACAGTGATCCACGAAGGGTAGGGGAGATACACATTCACCTGGTGATGGAAAACAAAGGATTTACCGATAAGGATAAGGCAATCTTGGAAAATGCAGCATTGACTTGTCCGGTGGCTAAAAGTCTCCATCCCGATATTAAGCAGGAGGTGACGTTTAGCTATACCAACTGATTACTTGACTTGAGGAATCTCGGTGCGGTTATAGGCTGCACATGCATCCTTGCGACGAGTACAGGAAGATGCAAGCACTACAAGTGCAAGCAGAAATAGGGTGACCCACCGAACGTTTTTCATTTGCATGGATTGGAGTTGGATTTGAACCAACACGACAAAAGTAGTAATCTTCTTCAGTTGCACAATTTTATTATCCGGACAGAATTATGAACAAGTCCGATTTATGTCGGTTGTTGCGTTAAATCACCAGTGTTGCAGCTAATCACAGTTACATGGAAATTTAAGATTTGCCATTGTTAAAAATCCATACGAGGCATTTATACTTCCTTCATCTAACTTCGCACCCCGATGAATCGCAATCCAATTCCAGCAGTTTTAGTACTTCAAGATGGCACCGTTTTTCACGGTAAATCTTGTGGCAATATCGGCACAGCAACCGGTGAAATCGCCTTCAACACAGCCATGACAGGATACCAGGAGGTATTTACCGATCCGAGTTATTACGGTCAAGTATTAGTAATGGCTACGGCACACATTGGGAATTATGGCGTGCACTCCGATGAAATAGAATCCGACAACTGCAAAGTGGCGGGCTTGGTTATCAAGAAATTCTCGGATGTGGCCAGTAGAATTGGCCCTATTGGCACTCTTCAGGACTATTTAGTTCGTGATGGTGTTGTAGGGATTTGCGACATCGATACGCGAGCACTCGTGCGTCATATCCGAAAGGCGGGCGCCATGAATTGCATCATTTCTTCTGAAACGGAGGACATTGAATCGCTGCAAAACAAGCTTTCGCAAGTTCCTTCTATGGATGGCCTTGAGTTGAGCAGCCATGTGGCATGTGAGGAGGCATATACCTTCGGTGATCCTGCTGCTGATCTCCGCGTGGCCGTGCTCGATTTCGGTGTAAAACGGACTATTTTACGTTGCCTGCAAGAGCGTAACTGTTTTCTGAAAGTGTTTCCACTCAATGCGACCAAAGAGGAAATCCTGGCATTTAATCCGGATGGAATCATGTATGGAAATGGCCCGGGCGATCCTTCAGCCATGTCCGATACAATTGAACTTATCAAGGAACTTGTCGATACAGGAATACCGGGCTTTGGTATTTGTCTGGGGCATCAGCTCATCGGACTGTCGCAAGGATTAAAAACCGTGAAAATGTTCAATGGCCACAGGGGCATCAACCATCCGGTTAAAAATCTGATAAGCGGTAAGAGTGAAATTACTAGCCAGAATCACGGTTTTGTGATTTCACGCGATTCCATTGAATCTTCAGCCAATGCAGAAATAACCCATGTGCATCTCAACGACGACACAGTTGCCGGAATACGCTTAACGCAGCGCCCGGTATTCTCGGTGCAATACCACCCGGAAGCAAGTGCAGGTCCGCATGATTCTCGTTACCTGTTTGACCAATTTATAGCGAATATTGCAAGCGGTAAAAAGACTGCCGCAGTTAACTGAGCAGAAGAACGCCTCAATGACAGCCGGGCTTCCATCTCTCAAGTAAAACGATTTAATAACCAAAAGAAAGTATGTCAAGTATTGCTAAGATTCACGCTCGCCAAATTCTGGACTCGCGTGGTAACCCAACCGTGGAAGTGGAAGTGTATACCGATAGCGGCCATGTAGGTCGAGCTGCGGTGCCAAGCGGTGCC
>JBILIX010000007.1:0-19022 GCA_044368835.1 Flavobacteriales bacterium
TTGTTGATCGGGAAGCCCTGCAACTACCCGATTCTATTTGAGCCATCAAGTTTGTGCAGTCAATGACTTTTGCAATGAACTGGATTTACGAAAATCTGGTTCATGTTTCATGTGAAATGCTTCGAGTATATTTAATTTCACCGCCCATGAAGAATATTGCTGTATTGGTGGATTACACCGAGGGATGCAGAAAAGCCCTCAATCAAACGCGCGTCTTGGCAGAGTTGGCAGGACCTCGAATTCATGTGTTGAACGTTACCTCAAACGAAATCAATGAGGCTGAGCACGCACGGTTAAGCGCTTTTGCAGCGGAAGAGTTGGGCGTCAGCTTGCCAGTGGAAACACATCTTGCGGATGGTCGACTGATGACCGCTCTCAAGTCTGCCTTGGAGGAGATCAACCCCGATTTGATTGTGCTATGCACGCACGGTGTGAAAGGGATTACACAGCATTTGTTTGGCGCGAGAATTTTATCCCTGGTGCAGTCGCTCGATAAATCATTTTTGGTTGTTCAGGAGAACAGCGAAATCAGAGAGGAGGGTTTTGCGAAAATTCTTTTTCCCGCCACCCATAGCGACAATGCAAACAGGTTGATTGAGCAAGTTACCAGCTTGGCTGCAGAATGCGATAGCGAAGTGGTTTTTTACGAAATCGATAAGTACTTTGGCGATGTTGAGCAAGAGATTCTTCAAAACTTCGATGCAGCGAAGAAGGCTTTCAAAGCAAAGGGAATTCGGTTTAGTCATGTGAAAGAGGAGCCCAACAATCATTCATTGGGTTTTGCTCGTCAAACACTTGATTACGCCGCCAAGAATGGAATAGGACCTATAGCCACGCTTTCAGAAGTGGCAGACAATGGGTTTCTCATGTTGAAGGCAGACAAGGAATTGTTGCTTACCAACACGCAAGGAACACCGGTGTTTGTGTGTGGGGATTTTTAAACGGCAGCGTTTTCCAGAACAGCGAACTCCAAGATAACAACACGGCCATTGTCTTCAAACAGACAGTTATCGGCCAGTTTTTTCATGAGGAACACTCCGCGACCGTGGGGTTTTTCAATGTTTTCGGGCGCGGTAGGATCGGGTAGATTGTCGTAGTCAAAACCAGGACCCTCGTCTTCAATGGTGAAACGCAAGTTGTTTTCGTTCACGGTGAAATGAATAGTCACCATCTTGGCTGCGTTCATTTTATTACCATGCACGATGGCGTTGTTTACCGCTTCTGTCATAGCGATAAGTAATTCACCGTAGTAGTCTTCTTTCACGTGAAACTCAGCGCATACATCGTCGATTAGCTGTTCGGCAATGTGAATGTTTTCCAACACTGAAGGAAATTGTAGGGTGCGGTTTACGGATGCCATATTGAATTATTGGTCGCCTAATTTAATGAAATACGAATTTACCTTTTCCTTGTAATATGGTTTAAGGGTAGGCGGAACAGTTTTCAACAACTCGGTTTCCTGTTGTTTTTTGCGCATGTACTCTTCATACTTCATGGGGTTTGAAACCGGATAATCGCGCGCTTCATTGCTTTTACGCTCATTATCTCGATCGCGAGTGCGCTCTGCCTCTTCTGCCTTGAGCAGCCTTATTTCAATGTCGCGCTGACGTCGAATAGACTCCTCTGATATTTGATTATTGACGATGTCCTTCTGCAGCTGTTCCATTTCCTTGGCAATCTGCTTCATTTCATTGCCATTGCCGCTTCCGTCTTGGTTGAGCTCAGCGGCTTTTTCTTCAACAGCCTTGCGAATAGCCGCCTGCTTGGCCGCCATCTCGGCAAGCTGCCTGCTCATTTGTTGACCTTCTGAATTGCTCTTCCCTTGATTCTTTCCTTGCTTCTTCATTTCCTCCAATTGCTTGGAAAGTCCTTCCTGCATCTTTTTTATTTGACCGGCGCTTGGCTTGGGCTTGCTGCCGCTTCCACCGGGCTTGTTGCAACTGCCGCTACCCGGTTTGCTGTTCGCAGATTGCTGTTGCATTTGCTTGAGCGCCTCATCCAACATCAAAGCAAGGTTGTTGAAGCTTGTCATCACGTATTGCTGTGAAGAGGTTATTTCCGGAGTGCGGCGATCCGGAATGGAAGAAAGCGCTTTTTCCATGTTTTCATTCACGAGGTTGATCTCGCGATTAACAGCGGCACTTACTTGTGGCACACGCTTGCTGAGCGCAAACAAAGAGTCTTCAACCAACTTCGCATCATCCTTCAGCTTGCGCTGTGTTTGTCCGAGCTTGTTATAGTTGGGGTCTTTGCTGTCGATCTTTCCAAAATTGTTCATCAAGGCTTCTTGGTCGAAGCTCAGTGTTATGATGTTTTCGAGCAGTGCGCGCAAAGATTCCATGTCTTCCTCTTGCTGCTCTTGTTCTTGCGAATCCATGGCCATTTGCATTTGATTGGCCATGTCTTGCATTTTTTTAGCGGCACTCTTTTGCGATTTAGAAGCGTTGCTTTTTTTGCTTTTGCTCAATTCATCGCTGCTCTTCTTTTGGTCTTGCTCGATTTCTTGTTCTTGACTTTCGGTATCGGGCATGCCGTTCGGATTCTCAAGCTCTTCGTTTAGTTTTTCGAGTTCATCCATTTCTTTTTGGAGCTCTTCGAAGGCTTTGTTGAGGGAGTCTTGTTTCGATTTTAACTCCTCGCTATTGGAGTCTTTTTGCTCACTGTCGTTGGCAAGTTTTTCCTGTTCTTCCGCAAGCTTTTCGAGCTTTTCCACAGCCTTCTCCATTTTTTGTTCGAACTCCAATTGCTTGAATTGTTCCAGCGCACGATCAAGTTCTTTTTCGAGATCTTCGTTGCTCAAATCCATTTTGTCGAGCTCTTTCTGAATCTCTTCTTTATTGAGCTCCTCCATGAGGCGCTGCATTTCGTCCATCATCTTTTGCAGCTCAGGAGTCATGACCTGCTCCATCAATTCCTGCAGTTGTTTCTGTTTTTCCTGCAGCTTTTCGTTGGGTTGATTGAACTCGTTTTCCTGCTGGTTCTTTTGTTCGTTCTGTTCCTGAATTTCCTCTACTTGTTTTTGCAACTCTTGCTGGCGTTTCATAAGCTCCTCAAGCTTCTTCTTGTCTTGCCAGTTCATTTCCTTTTTGTCGAGCAGCTGGCGTTGTAGTTCCTCCAGTTGTTTTTCCAGCTCTTTCGCTTCTTTGATGCTTTCTTCGAGCTTGTCTTTTATGTCTTCGTTTTTCTGCTCAATATTTTCTTCCAGTTCTTCTTCGCTTGGTACCGTGTATTCGCGCTCGCCTGTAGTGGCCGATTTAGAGCCGCGGAAACCATCGTTATCCCAAACCTCGAAGAAATACGTGAACACGTCGCCCGGAGAAATGCCGAGTTGTCCCAAATCCCATGAATGGAAGAAAATATCTCCTGTTGCGCCTTGGTTGATGGGCAGGTCAATGGTGTGCATCTGGTCGTCGATTGCGGCACCATCGCGCTTGCTTAGGCGATAATTGAAGGTGAGGCGACGAAAGCCATAGTCGTCTTTCACTTCTCCCGTGAAATACACCCATTTGAAGGAAGCGCTGTCTTTTTCCTCTTGCATGGAAATGGATGGATGCAGGTCGGGCACAACTTGAATACGATAATTCAGGCTATCGCCGAATGGAATGTAGCGGTTGGAGGTTTGTATCGAGTAGCCAGTGGACTGAACGGCGGTTTGGCTAAAGTTTGCTCGATCGCTACCCGTTGGCAATGTGTATGCGCTGTCTCCAAATTGTATGAGCAGCGATTCGTTGTTTTGGGTATTGAAATTCCATTGTATTTGCGTGCCCTCCGGTACTACGATGTCGCCGGTATTTTGAATGCTTTCCTGACCGCGCTTGAGGTATGACGGAAAGTTGAGCGTGATACCGAAGTCGATCAGGCGTGGAGAAGGAATTACTTTCAATTCGTATTGATCGGAGAAAAATCCATTCGCGCTGAAAGCGAAAGAGAGGTCTTCCCGAACGTTTTTGAATGTATGTGAGAAGGTGATGGTGTTTTGTTTCTCGAGCAGAAACTGCTGTGAACCCATTACCACGTAGACTTTTTCAGGTATTTCGTTTCCGCTTAACTCGATGTTTACAGTATAGTCTCTGTTCTCGGGAGTGGTCAGGTTTTCGTTTGTTACCGTAATTGTAAAAGGGGCCTCTTCGGCGATGATCTGTCCGTGTTTGATTAGTCGCTCAGTTGGTTTGGTCAGAATGCTTGGAGCGGCGAAAAGAAGAATGAGCACAATGCTTACCGGTGGCAACACCCATTTCAGGTATTTGCGGTTTTCACGAAAATCGATTGCGCTTGAGAATGGTACCGGTCGAAGCTCACTGATTTTTTGCGCAATGCTGGCCTCGAGCAGTGAGTTGTCGCCATCACCGGCCATCGTTTTCAATTGCAATGTATTGAGCAATTTATCCTGCACGTGCGGAAAGTGCTTTCCTATAATTTGAGCAGCCTGTTCGTGTGAAATGATTTTGCCTAAACGGAAAAGCTTGGAAAGTGGGAGCAAAAAGAATTTTCCCACTACAAAAAGAACCCCACTCACAAACGTCCAAAAAAGAAACGTGCGCATGGCGATGCTGAAGCGTCCGAAATATTCAGCCAGCGTTATCACCAAATACGTACAGAAAATAATTGCCAGGCAATAGAGAGCCCCGCGAATCATTTGGTTTTTGTAGTACTTGCGAATGAATACATCCAGCTTTAGAAGTAACTGATTGTATTCACCGGTTGAGTTTTTCATAGTTGAAACACGCGCTAAATGCGCCACGCATCAAAAATAAGCGAATGCCAGTTAGATAATGTGCGACAAGAGTGGATTCGGGAAAATTAACGAACCGCTATTTGAACTCTGAATAGTTCCAAACTCCTATCATCTGTTCGCGAATGAATTTGCGCGCTAAATCATAAACATCGGCCTGAGTTGTATACCACACGGTTTTATTCGCTGTGGTTTCAGCCTTGAGTTTTCCGAGTTTGACGATTTCAATACCATGAACAGGAGCTTCTGTGCGTTCCAGCAAGTCGATATAATCAAGTGATTCTTGCTTATCTCGATAAACACTTCCATCACGGTCGATTCGGGCCTTTCTCATTTCTTGATGAATCGCAAATTGCTGGTAGGAGTGGAAAAGATGTAGAC
The DNA here is from genome assembly GCA_044368835.1 of Flavobacteriales bacterium. GTDB lineage: Bacteria > Bacteroidota > Bacteroidia > Flavobacteriales_D > Sanyastnellaceae > JAIBBG01. The sequence continues at coordinate 5,114 of JBILIX010000007.1, forward strand.
GCCCTCCGACAGGTTTTCGATATTCACACAGAATGAAGCAGTAGAAGATTTACCACTGAATATCAACTTGCCGAATGCATCGGTTATTCGCCAATCACCTGGTTTTTGCGTGTGAATGTTCAACACGTTTGTTGCCGGATTTGGAAACAGTTGGACGCTGTTTTGTGCAATCTGCTCTATCGCGCTTACCAAAATGTAAACACTGCTTTGGATATCGCAACCAAAGTCGGTGGTTACTTGCACGGCATAGTTACCCGGCTCATTGGTCATCAGATATGAATTGGTGGCACCATCAATGGCAAGCCCATTGAAAAACCATTGATAGCTGGAGTATTCATCCGAGATGTATAGTTCACCGGCAAGCTCGCTAAACTCAATGCTCAATGGGGCGCAATAGACCACTTCGTTCGTTGTGGCGGTGCAACCGAATGGGTTGGTCAGCTCAGCGCTATATGCGCCGCTTGCTGTGAGTTCAACAACCGATCCCGTCAGGTTATTGGCGGGCATGTTGTTTTGAAGCCAGAAAACAGTGGAGGGGTTTGGCTCCGCAAGCGTGGCTACATTGTTTTCCAGCGATAGTAAACTATTGGGAAGAGGAAACACGGTTATTGAGGCTGTATCGGTGAGTTCGGTGGTGACTGACAGGCCAATGTTGTAGGTGCCTACTGTGCCGTTTCCCACATCAAAGAATTGTTGACCCACCGACATATTGACGTTGGTCACTCCGAGGTCATCGTCTTGTGAGAAGTCGTCGTCGTCAAAAAAGCGAATGGAGTAGGGGGGCTCGCTAAGTGCAATAGGCGTAAGGCTCCAGGAGGTATTGGTTGTGTTGTCGTTTGTGGCGGAGGTAAAAACAACTACTCCCGCCCCATTTATGAGTTGGAAGTATGGGTCGGCATCACTGAACGCATCATCAATATCGCCCGACCAGTTATCGTTGAGGTTTGAAATGCTCACTTGTTCGATGCTCATGTTTGCAATGGTGGTTGTAAGTGAAGCGCTGTAGTTGCCGGGTGCTTCATAACTTATGATGCCGGGGCTTGCAAGCGAAGAGTTTTGTCCGTTTCCAAAGTTCCATGTATGTGTTGTAATAGCCGGTGCCGGCGCAGAAAATGATGCATTAAAGACGACATTCAAGGAGCCGCAACCGGCGTTTTGATCGTAGCTGAAAGAGCCCGTCTGTCCTTCTGCTGCTATGACGGTTATTGATGTTGAAAAAGATTGCTGCAAACTGGTTTCAAACCCCAGGGCAATCAATTGAACATCTGCGGTGATAACAACTTGGTATGCTCCGGGAATAATGGGTGTGCCGCAGATAGTGGCGCACCCGAAATTTTCACCCGCTGATGGGAGGAAAATATTGTCGTTATCATTGAATGAAAACTCCAGCCCGTAAGGCAATCCTGAAATGGAGGTAATGGTCACTTCAACCAGTGTTGCATTAACACCGGAAGACGGGTCGTTAACCTGAGCCGGCAGATAGAACGTGATGTTTTCTGAGTAGTATGTGTTAACGATTGCATCGGGTGGCGTGAGTGGGCACATCATCGGAAAACCGTCGGTGCTTATGCAGGAGGAGTCGGGGGTGCATGTTTCGCATTGCGCTTGCATCAAAGCCGGATACAGCATGAACACAATTGCCAAAACGACAAACAGAAGGTTGTTTGATGTGCTAAGCGCAAAGCGCTTGTGCGGGCCTATGGAGGATGATCGCATGGTTGATTTTTTGGTCGAATATAATTCCAATAACTTATTCCAATAGGGAATAGGAATGCGCGGCAGAGTGCTATTACTTTCGCTTCATGAACACCATACGCCAACATTTTGAGCAAGCCCATCGCTTGTTGGAGCAAGTGATGAAGGACGATGCTTTTTTAAAATCGGTTCAGAAAGCCGGCGAAGTAATGAGCACATCGATAGCCGAGGGCGGCAAAATCATTTCATGTGGCAACGGCGGCAGCATGTGCGATGCCATGCATTTTGCGGAGGAACTTACAGGGCGTTATCGCGATAATCGAACACCGATTGCTGCAATCAGTATTAGTGATGTGTCGCACATGAGTTGTGTTGGCAACGACTATGGGTATCAACATGTTTTTTCACGATACGTTGAAGGGTTAGGCCGCAAAGGCGATGTGTTGCTTGCGATTTCAACTAGTGGCAATTCAGCAAACGTGGTGGAAGCCGCGAAAAAGGCCCAGTCTATGGGTGTTGTTGTGGTTGCATTAACAGGGAAAGACGGTGGCGCGTTGGCATCGTGTTGTGATGTTGAAGTGCGTGTGCCTTGGATGGAGTATGCCGATCGGGTGCAGGAGGTACACATCAAAGTCATTCATGCGCTGATCGATTACATCGAACGACATCGGGTCGTTTAGAGTCGAGTATTTCGGCGTGATTCGATAATCATTTTACATACTAAAATTCTTAGGCTATGCTCATTAAAACGTATGGCAGTGCTGTGTTTGGAGTAAACGCAGCGACGATTACCATTGAAGTAAACGTGGACAGGGGAGCGCAACTGGCGATTGTGGGGCTGCCCGATTCTGCAATTAAAGAAGCTCAACAACGCATACGCGCAGCATTGAGCAACAGTGGGTATGACTTGCCTGTGCGCAACATTACCATCAACATGGCTCCGGCCGATTTGCGGAAGGAGGGCACGGCCTACGACTTGCCGTTGGCAGTTGGGTTACTGGCTGCTACGGGAGCTTTTTCTTCCGAACGTCTTGAGCACTACATCATGATGGGAGAGTTGAGTCTCGACGGCAGTTTACGCCCCATCCGTGGTTCGCTTCCAATAGCCATTCAGGCGCAGAAGGAAGGATTCAAGGGAATTATTTTGCCCACGGTGAATGCAGAAGAAGCAGGCATTGTAGAGGGTTTTGAAGTGTACGGAGTGAATCACATTGGAGAGGTCATTGGTTTTTTTACCGAGAAAACGGCGCTGCAGCGTGTGGTGGTTGATGCACGACACGAGTTTTCGAAGCAACAATCGATAAGCGCTGTGGACTTTTTGGACGTGAAGGGCCAGGAGAATATTAAGAGGGCATTTGAAATAGCCGCAGCAGGAGGCCACAACGTGATACTTATTGGTCCGCCGGGCGCAGGTAAGACCATGTTAGCGAAGCGACTGCCCACCGTGTTGCCACCACTATCGCTGGAGGAAGCGTTGGAAACTACGAAGATTCACAGCGTTGCGGGTAGGCTGAAACAGAGCGGAGGGTTGATTCAACAACGACCTTTTCGCGCACCGCACCACACCATTAGCGACGTGGCTTTGGTGGGCGGGGGTAGTTTTCCGCAGCCGGGAGAAATATCGCTCGCGCACAACGGTGTCTTGTTTTTGGATGAATTACCCGAGTTTAAACGCACGGTGTTGGAGGTGATGCGTCAACCCTTGGAAGATCGAAACATTACTATTTCACGAAGCAAGTTTTCGATTGAGTATCCGGCCAGCTTCATGCTGGTTGCAAGCATGAACCCGTGTCCGTGCGGGTATTACAATCATCCGGATAAGGATTGTGTGTGCGGTCCCGGAGTGGTGCAGAAATATTTGAATAAAGTGAGTGGGCCCTTGCTCGACAGGATAGACATTCACATTGAAGTAACGCCGGTTAGTTTCAACGAGCTGAGTGGCAGGCCGGGCGGCGATTCGAGTGAGCGCATTCGCGAGCGTGTAATAACCGCACGCAAACGGCAGCAATTGAGGTTTCACGAAAAACCCGGCATGAATTGCAACGCACAAATGGACAGCAAGTTGCTCAAGGAGCACTGTGGGATTGATGAGGCCGGCAAGCGCTTATTGGCCACCGCAATGGAGCGATTGAAGTTGAGTGCACGTGCGTATGATCGCATTTTGAAGGTCGCCCGCACGATTGCTGACTTGTCGGATAGCGCAAGCATAGAAAGTCAGCATCTGGCGGAAGCAATCCAGTATCGTAGCTTGGATAGAGAGAACTGGGCGGGGTAGATTTATGCTAACCGCTGAATGCTTCGACAACAAGGTTGTTTGGCAGGTGCTATTGGATTGAAATTCGGCGAACAGTTTTTTGAGTGCTGTCTCCAACGATTTCAATAAAATACACGCCAGAAGGTTCATTTATATTGAAATCAAACAAACTACCCGGACCATACTTTTTCTCGAAAACCAATTTTCCCACAGCGTTGATTACCCGAATGGATGTATGATTAAATGCGTTACTCGAACTGATTTGAAAAAAACCATTGCCAGGATTTGGGAAGACCGTGAATGCCATTTCATTTTCAAGTGGATCTAAACCTATGGTTGTGATTGAATAGCACAAACTTGTATCGGAGCATCCATTAGAAGTAATAACTACGGCAAAATTTCCGGATGAAGTAGCTGTGAAACTTCCTTGGGTTGCACCCGCAATGGGTTGAAAATTATTGTTGCAATCCACCCATTGATATTGCGCACCGGTAACATTTGCTGAAAGTGTTTGCCCATTTGGCGTTACGCCAACATTCACAGTGTTGATGGTTAAATTCAACGTAACAGTTGAATCGCAGCCTGCAACAGTCGTTAATTGATAGGTGGCTGAATTGTTGTTTGATGTGTACGTGTTGCCATCAATCCAAGTGAATTCGTTACAAGCAGTTTGAACATCAGTACCAAACGTTGGAAAGCATTGGCTCCATTTACTTAGGAAGGCATCAAAACCACCGTTGGATGTTAGTTCATTTACTTGGCTACTCGGATCGAAGTCGGCTGTTTGCGTGAATGAACCACAAGTGTAAATTCCACCTATTGCATCGGTTGCGATGCCATAGCTGTAATCTGAACCCGCTCCACCCATTACAGAGGCATTGATAAATTCGCCATTGGGGGTTAGTTTTAATGCGAAACAATCTTCTAAAACGGCGGTATAATTCTCCACTCCTTGCTCAGGATTGAGATCAACAGTTCCTTGAAAGAAACCTGTTGCATACACATTGCCCTGGGCATCGGTTGCAACTGCTTGTGTTCGCTCGAAGCCTGTGCCACCAATTGTTCTTGTCCATGCATGAACACCATCGCTGTTGAATTTTACAACAAACGCATCATCCAATCCTGCAGACGTAACTGAAACATTGGGAAAGGAGTTGAAAGTGGTAGTGCTTGCAAAGTATCCACCTAGAATGGCAGCTCCGTTCACATCGATAGCCATTGACACAGCGAACTCGTTGCTTATGCCACCTATTTTTCTAGACCAAATAAAATCGCCACTATTGGTTAACTTGAGTAAGTAGATATCGGCAACACCAGAGGCGTTCATTACTTCAGATCCTGCGCCAAGGTTAAAATCGAGTGTGGACGCATAAGACCCTGAGGTGTATACATTACCGCTGGCGTCGCATTGAATTGCTCTTCCTTGTTCTGCCGGGTTACTTCCGAGGTCATAATTCCACACATAATTACCGCTGGCGTCAAGTTTAAGTATGAAGATATCGTAGCTAGTCGCGGTGAAATTATTGGTTCCACTACCGGGATTGAAATCCACCGTTTCCTGAAAATACCCGGTTACAAACACATTTCCGTTGAGATCGAAGCAAGTGGCCGTTCCTTCATCAGGCAAAGCGCTTCCAAATTTGTGTGCCCAAGCATAATCACCGCTAGCAGTAAGTTTCAAAACAAAAATATCTCGGTTACCGGTAGCTGTTAGATTATTGGCAGAAGATCCTGGATTGAAATCTACAGTTCCACTGAAATATCCCGTTAATACAATACTGCCATCTGCAGCCACATCCATTCCACTTGTCCTCTCTTGATCAGAGCCTCCTATTGTTTTTCCCCAAATGAATGTTCCATTGGCGCTGTACTTTGCGATGAAAATATCGTCACCGCCGAATGCTTGTCCAGGATTTGAAGACGTCTCAGGAACAAAGTAAAAACTAGATTGAAAGTAGCCCGAGATATAGACATTATTAGCGGCATCTGTTTTTAAAATAAATGCTTGGTGATCAAGAGAATTTCCAATTCTTTTCACCCACTCAAATTGTTGAGCTGAGCCTGAGAAAAAAAGAAATAGAAAGAGTGCAGTGGCGAATAGAGTTTTCAAAATAAATGGGTATCGGTTGGATGGTTTTTGAACGTAGCGAAACTATGGGTAAATGAAAGTAGGATGATCTTATGTATGGGTGATGATGAAAAGAAAACTTGAATTTTCATGAAGTCTTTTGATCAATTGCAACAAGTTGTTTGCCTTGTCTTGCTCCTGAAGCAACTGTTTTGAAACAGATGCATTGATTGTGCCTTTCACGTTTAAGGGAAACAAAAGCTACGCCGACAAAAAATTAGAAAAGACACTGCGATGGTTGGTCGGAGTCTGGATAGAGATAACTGGGCGGGATAAAAAAAGGGCTGTCTCGAAAGACAGCCCCTGTTTTATAGCGAATGAACGATTACTTCTTCGCGAGGTAAGTCATTACTTCGTTGTAGTTGTTGATTTGACCGTTGCTGTTCAACACCTCGTAATCACGAGCTGTCATGGTAACAACACGAGCGTTAACGTCAGCAGTTGGAGCGCCGTTTATAGCGTCGAAACCAACGATACCTGTTTCGCTGGTGCCATCACCATCTGTATCAACAAAGCTGTAACCGAAGCCTGTGATAACGTGCCACTGTGATGGTACCGCGTTCCAGTAACCGAAATCATCTTGGATGTAAGGGATTGCCATACCTTCTTCGTAGATATCAGCGTTGATGAAGTCAACCGGGTACTCAACATATGTACCTCCAGCCCAGTCAGCCACCGCGATTGTAACAGCGTTAACAGTGAATGATGCATCGTCACCGGCAGCACCTGCAGGACCAGCAGGTCCTGTAGCACCCATAGGGCCTTCAGCACCCTCTTTAGAACATGATGTGAAAGTGAGTACCGCAGCACTCAACAAAAAGAAAGCTACTTTTTTCATTGAAATTGTGATTTAAGTTTGAACAAAAATATCGGAGATACCGAAGTTTTGGAAAACGATTTTTGAACTAATCAACAAACAAAAGCGAACAAATAATGGCACTTATTAAAGCAGTTAGAGGGTATGAGCCGCGGATGGGTAAGGATTGCTACCTCGCAGAAACCGCCACGCTATTGGGCGATGTAGTGATGGGTGATGAGTGCAGCGTTTGGTTTAATGCAGTGGTGCGCGGCGATGTGAATAGTATTGTAATGGGCAATCGGGTGAACATCCAAGATGGAGCGGTAATCCATTGCACCTATCAGAAGGCGGCAACTACAATTGGAAATAATGTCTCAATTGGCCACAACGCCCTTGTGCACGGTTGTACGGTGCATGATAATGTGTTGATAGGCATGGGAAGTATTGTGATGGATAATTGTGTGATAGAAAGCAATAGCATCATAGCGGCCGGAGCCGTACTACTGGAGGGCACGCACGTGGAAAGCGGAAGTGTTTATGCCGGAGTTCCTGCAAAGAAAGTGAAAGAGTTGAGCAAGGAACTGTTTGAAGGCGAGGTACAACGCATCGCCAACAACTACGTGATGTACGCTTCGTGGTTTAAATAATCAGAGTCGCTTACGAACGATATCTTCAAGTAAATCTATCCAGTCGTCACCATCATTCAAGCTAGGCACAAGCTGTACTTTTTCACCCCCGTGTTCTTCGAATAATTCCTGATATTCTTCACCGATTTCGATGGTTGTTTCCAAACAGTCGGCTACAAATGCCGGAGAGAAAACGAGCAATTTCTTGGCGCCTTTTTTCGCAAGCTCTTCAATGACTTTGTCGCTGAATGGCTCAATCCACCCCCCTCCTAAGCGAGATTGAAACGAAACCGTATAATGTGAGCTATCAATTCCGCAACGCGCAGCTATTTCGCGGCTGGTAGCGTAGCAAGTAGCTTTATAACACAGCTTGTTTTCGTCGTTGATTTCGTGTTCACACGAATGATTTTTGCAAACTCGGTCTTCATACACCTTATCGACCTGTCTTTCCGGAAGCCCGTGATAGCTGAAGATAACATGGTCGTAGGAGGCGATATCGAATTGTTTTGCTCGATTGGCGAATGCCTGCAAGTAAAGAGGATGATCCCAGAACTGATTCACAAATTGTATCTCAGGAAACACCCAGAGATCGCGCATGATGCGCATGCATTTGTCTATGACCGACCCGGTGCTTGCTGAGGCATAGTGCGGAAACAATGGGAGTACGATAATCTTGTCGGGATTCCATTTTACAATGCTTGAAAGTGCAGACTCGATTGAAGGGTTTTTGTAGCGCATAGCTAAGAAAACCTTTGTTTCGTTTCCGTCGTTTTTGAAGCGCTCTTGCAATTTCAACTGGCTTTGCTTTCCGTAGTTAATGAGCGGTGAGCCCTCAGGCGTCCAAAGTTCTTGATACACCTTTGCGCTTTTGCGATGTCGGAATGGAACGATTATACCGTTGACCAGAATTTTTCTGCCAAGCCAATTGACGTCAATTACGCGCGGGTCGTTGAGGAATTCCGTTAGATAAGAAGCTACGTCAGAGGGCTTTGGGCTATCAGGTGAACCGAGGTTGACCAGAAGTACGGCGGTTTTCTTTGGGGCTGGCATGGTTCAATAACAAGCGAACAATCGAAATCGTTCGGGTTTAATACAGTTTGGCCGCATCGGTTCGAATGAAGCGGTTTACGGCATAAACCGTGGCAACGCCGCTTAGGAAAAGCCCGATGAGCAATACGCCGCCAATCAACACGAGTAGGCGTTGTTTTTCCTGAAGAATGTTTATCAGGTCTTGCAGGTCGGCACGAAACGCATATAGGAGCATGAACAAGGTGGCCAGCGCGAACATGGATGCTAAAAACCCAAACCACAATCCACGGCGTAAAAAGGGTTTTTGAATAAACCAATGTGTGGCACCAACGAGTTGCATGCTTTTGATGAGAAAGCGTTGCGAGAAGATAGCTAGCTGAATGGTATTCACGATGAGCACAATGGCGATGATAAGCAACACCACACCAATGAGTGAGATGGCCAGGCTCCATTTACTGAGGTTAGCGTTCATCTGGCGCAGCAGGTCATGCTGGAACACAACCTCGTTGACGGCGGTGTTTTTCTCGAGCTCTCGCACGATGCTTGCGAGCTTTTCTTCTTCGCTGAATTCAGGTTTGACGTGAATATCGATAGAAGCCGGCAAGGGGTTGTAGCCAAGGAAGTCCACGAACTCTTCGCCGAGCTCTTCTTTCATCATTGCAGCAGCTTCTTCTTTCGAAAGATAGGAGGCTTCTGCAGTGTAGGGTTCGCCTTCGATGTGTTTCTTAAGTAACTGCACATCTTGCTCTTCCACGTCGTCGGCAATCATGAGCTGCACAACGACCTGGCCTCTGTAGTGGCCGGTTACGGCGCTTCCCAGCAAAGAAACCATTAGTAAGACACCCACAAGAACGAGCACCAACGTGATACCGATAATAGTCGATATGGAAGAGATGGTATTGGCGGAGGTTTTAAACGGCGACCTTTTCATTTGGAACGAAATAAAACACCAAAACCCAATGAATAGTGATTCAAACGATTTCTTGTGAACAACGCGCTATGGAATCATTCCACCGAAAGAACCGTTCCTTCGAAGAGCAGGTCTTCACCGGCCAGCGGATGGTTGAAGTCGAGCACAACGGAGTTGAGCTTCACCTCACATACTACGCCTTCAATGATATCGCCCTCCGGGCTTTCAAGCGGAATGATTTCTCCTTCCTGGAATATCTCCTCATCGAGCTCACCATCTTCCAGAAACATGCTTTTCGGGTATTCGATAAACAGACCTTCCTGTTCTTCTCCATAGGCGTCAGCGCATGCGATAGAGATGGTGAATGCATCGCCGGCAGAGAGTCCTGATAGAGCCTCTTCAAACTTGGGCAACATGCTGTCTTGACCGAAGACAAAACGCATGGGGTCATCGTGACGGGTTTCTTCGATAAGTTCTTTTTCGTCGCCAACAACAAACAGCGTGTAGTGCACAGCGACTTCTTTTCCAGGGGAAATTTTCATGGCCGCAAGTTGCCGCTTTTTTATTCGATCAACCAAATTTTATATAAGGAATATTCCATACAGGAATACAGCGGATTTCAGCGCGTCATTACCTTGCGAAAAAATAAGGCACATGAGAGTTTTCAAAAGAGTAATTGTTGGCTTGGTTGCACTCATAGCGCTTGCCTGCATTGGGCTTTGGGCCACCGGCAACGAGCATGTGTTGTATGGAATTCGAAAAACGTATTTGGTGGGTAAGAAAAACCCGGATATCGACGACAAGCCCTTTTTCGATGTTCGAAAAGTAAAAGCCGAATCGCCTCACGCAACCGTGTTATCGGCATATTATAACACAATGGCGTTACTTCCCAATGAAAAAGCCTGGAGCGACTCCATGGGCACAACGGCTTGGTTGGTGTATCGACAGGATTCTTTGTTGTTCGAAGGGTATAATGAAAGCGATGCAACCACATTGAGCAACTCCTTCTCCATGGCGAAAAGTATTACCTCTGTGTTGGTGGGAAAGGCGTTGGAAGAAGGTTTTATTGAAAGCCTTGACGATCGTGTTGGCGAATATCTGGACGACTACAACTCGGGCATGGATACGCTGCTAACGATTCGCCATTTACTGGAGATGACCAGCGGAATACCCTTTGGAGAAAGCTATAGCAGTCCTTTCGGTTATATGGCGAAATCATATTACGGCAAGGATTTAACAGCAGCCACACTCGAATATCATGTTCAGAAAAAACCCGGAACGTTTTGGGCGTATGAGGGGGGCAATACGGTTTTACTTGGAATGATTTTGCAAAAAGCCACCGGTATGAGTGTTTCAGACTATTGTTCTTCCCGCCTCTGGGGCCCGATAGGGGCGGAGCAAGACGCGTTTTGGAACCTAGATGATGCAGAGGGTATTGAAAAGACGTTCAGTGGATTTTATGCAAGCGCACGCGATTTTGCGCGGTTGGGTTTGCTGTTTATGCACGAGGGAATTTTGAATGGAGACACCGTGATTTCGCCGGAGTGGGTCCGCCAATCGCTCGTGCCAAACGGTGTGCCCGATGAAGATGGGGAGCCTTGCAATTGGTATGGATGGCAGTGGTGGATGGGAGAGCACGAGGGACACCCGTTTTTTGCATGCCGTGGGTTGCGCGGTCAGTATGTGGTGGGAATACCCGACCTCGACCTTGTAATGGTTCGTTTGGGACACAAGCAAAGCAAGGAGCGCATTGAACATATGCCGGCAGATTTATTTCGATACATTGAAACGACGATTCGATTGTCGTCAGTAAACGCATAGAGCACGTATGAAGAAAGACTTAGATATAGAAGAAGTGAGCGGTGTGTATATCGCTTTCTTACCAAACCGCGACCACTGGTCGGTGCATGTAATCAACAACCGCAAAGACCCGTTAGAAACGGTTATTGTGAATGCCTCCGGAGAGGGCAAGTTGGAGGGTAAGGATAAGCAGACGGCAACCCTGCGGTTTTTGCTCAACGACATACCCGCCGAGAGCGAGAAGCAGTTTGAGCTTCTTATGCCCGAGTCGTTGAATCTGAGCCATCGATACTGGATTAGTTATTACATCGGTAATCGAATATTCGACAAGAAATATGTTTATCAGCCGGAGATGTATGACGAAGACTTGCAGGACTTGCCTGTATTTGATTCGCCCGGCATTTTACTCACCTAAAAAACTTCATACAGCATGTTAGACCAATTGCGCCTGGAAGACATTTTGTTTTTGGATATTGAAACTGTTCCACAGGAGCGCGGTTTCGAACACCTGGACGATGAACTGAAGCAGCTTTGGACGGATAAAAGCCGTTACTCGCGTGAAAAGCACGGAACAACTGTTGAGGAGAGTTATGGTGAGGCCGGCATTTATGCAGAGTTTGGAAAGATTGTGTGCATCAGTGTCGGTTATTTTTCATCCCGCTTGAATGAACGTGTGCTCCGAGTAACCTCGTTTTATGGCCACGATGAACACAAGTTGCTTGCTGATTTTTCGGAGCTACTGGAAACGCGCACGAATCATCCATTTCGTTTGCTGTGCGCACACAACGGGAAGGAGTTTGATTTTCCTTACTTGTGCAGGCGCATGCTCATTCATCGCATCAAGCTACCTGTTATGCTGGATATAGCAGGCAAGAAGCCCTGGGAGATAGGGCATTTGGATACGATGGAACTTTGGAAGTTTGGTGACTACAAGCACTATACTTCCATAAAAGTGCTGGCAAAAATTTTCGGCATACCCACTCCGAAAGATGACATCGACGGCAGCCAGGTGCGAGCGGTCTATTACGAGGAGGGAGACCTCGAACGAATCGAGGTGTATTGCAAAAAAGATGTTGCGACGGTGGCGCGACTGCTGCAATGCTACAAGGGCGAGGAGCCTGTAACCGACGAACAGGTAGTGTATGTTTAGAACTGCGACAGTTGAACACCAAAGGAAATGGGGTACACCTCCGGTCCTTTGTTGGAATGAAAAAGCGGGGTAAGGCCGTAACTGACAAACAGGGCTGTTTTTTTATACCCCACCCGAGCCGAAAGGTCAAGTGTGAAAGGCGTTACTTCAAATTCTTCCTTTCTGCGATTGGTGTATTTACCGGTATCATTTTCCCATTTTTGTTTGGTAATAGTAGATGTGACCCAACCACCAATGGCTCCAACCGCAACATGGAAATTCTTTTTTATCTCCTTGCGCGAATTGAACTCGAGCATCAGAGGCACCTGTAAAATGGTATTTCTGATTTTATTCTTATGGTAGTTGCGTGTTTGGGGATCGACCGAAACCGCATACAATCCATATTCCTTGTCTGTGAACACATCGACATTACTGTCTAGGCCATAGCTGTTGAATGCAATGGCGAACCCCGTGTAAACTCCTATATAATCATGGTAGATCCGAAACTTCTGTTCGAGCAAGTTGAAGCGCCAGGTGAGCGAGCGATTGCTATTGAGAGAAAGCCATTGGGCGGCGCTATCACGAGTAGTACTGCCATTTGAATCCATGAGTTGGCAGAATCCGAAATCGATACCGGCAAAGTGAGTAAGCTCATTTTTCAACTCACTGTCGGGTTTTTCAGGCGCTGCAGCTGTTTCGGCGCTGGGTTGCTCCGGTTTTCCGGAAGGATTGGCATCAATAACGATGATGGTTTTGTCGCCAATAGTGATGTTGGTTGTGTCTGGCACCACTTGTGCTAAGGAAAGAAGAGAGCCGAATGCCATAAGCAGGCAAGCAAAACCAAAACGAATCATGAGTTGTATATTGATGAGCGATATTACCTTGAAATTTACAAACTGCTCAACCGCATATTATAATTTTGAACAGGAAGTAACTAAACACCCTCGATAGGCGTCTATCTAACAACCCGCATGTTTTTAATTGCTTCATATTTGAAAAACCACCTAAAGCTTGCAGCGAGTTTGTTGTTGCTGGCTTCATTGCTATGTTTTTCGGGCGATATCATAGCGCAAGGGAAGCCGGCAAAAAAGGAGCTTCAACAGCCCAACATGGATGGTTTGGTGGAGGTAAGCTTCAAAATAGATGCAGCGGGAAAGATTCAAATTGTCCACATCAACTCCACTAGTCCGCAATTGACGGAATACGTGGTGAATAAGCTAGGGAAGATCAAACTTTCGAATGACGCAGTCGGCGACGGCAAGGTGATCACCTATCGATTCGTGTTCAAAAAGCAGGCATAGGCTATCTTTGAGGCCTGCATGGATCGCCCCAAAACAGACATACGCACCCTAACCACAGAGGAACTGGTTCTTTTTTTCGAGTCGCAAGGCGAAAAGAAGTTTCGAGCAAAGCAAGTCATGGAGTGGCTTTGGAAAAAGTCGGCCACTCGTTTCGACGAGATGACCAACCTGTCGGCGGGCACGCGTGAGTTGTTAGCATCGAATTACACGCTCAAGGGAATTTCGCTCGTCGACCAGC
>JBILIX010000142.1:0-5613 GCA_044368835.1 Flavobacteriales bacterium
CTCGCCCGAGAGCGAGTTGTATGTGAAGAGCAATGTGCTCTATGGTTTGCACCTTGCCAAGAACGCCATTGTAAAGCACGACATATGCTACCTCGTGGAAGGCTACACAGATGTAGTGAGCATGCACCAGGCGGGAGTCGAAAATGTGGTAGCCAGCAGCGGAACTTCGCTCACCGAGGGCCAAATACGACTGATACGCCGCTACACCCCGAATATCACCATCTTGTACGATGGCGACAGCGCGGGCATAAAAGCATCGTTCAGAGGAATCGACATGATCCTGAAAGAGGGCATGAATGTGCGCGTTCTGCTATTTCCGGATGGTGACGACCCCGATAGTTTTGCACGCAAGCATAGCTCCGAAGAAATTCAGGCGTTCATATCATCCAACGCGCGTGACTTCATTTCGTTTAAAACATCGCTACTGCTGGAAGACGCCGGCAACGACCCTGTTAAACGTGCCGCACTTATAAGAGGAATCGTGGAGAGCATTGCGCTCATTCCCGATGGCATATCGCGCACCGTGTATGTGCAAGAGTGCAGCCGCCTGCTCAACATGAACGAGCAGGTATTGCTGCAAGAGTTGAACAAGGTCATTCTTGTCAATTTCAAAAAAGAGAAAAAATCGGATGCTTCGGCGGAAATTCCTCTGCTCGATGAAGTACCGGCTGATGGTATACCCGACAATACCGTCGAAGAATTCACGATTCTTCACCAAGAAAAAGACTTGATACGCATACTTCTCCATTACGGAGAAAAGCCCATCGACATTTCAATTGTAAATGAAGATGGTCACGATGAGACACATCAGGTTTCCGTTGCGGAATACATCATTAGCAACCTTGAGTCGGATGAAATCGTGCTTGAATCGCCTGTTTATGCGAACATTTATAGCGAGTATGTGGAACTGATTGGAAAGGAACAATTTCCGCAACCCACCAATTTCACGCAACACAGCAATCAAGATATTTCCGGCGAGTCTTCGGCTATACTCATCAGCCCCTATAGCCTCAGCGACAACTGGCAGCGTCATTTAATTTATCCGGAAACGGAAGACATGCATCTTCGAAAAGCAGCTAAGGACTGTGTGTTCAGATTAAAACTAAAACGCATTCAGCGATTGATTATCGAATTGCACAAAGAACTTGAGCAGGCAGTTGGCGACGATAACAAATATGACGCATTGCTTCATGAGAAAATCATGCTTGATAGAGCCCGTGCCGAAATTTCGAAATACTTCGGCACAGTGATCTCTCATTGAAAAAGCGGAGACAAACGTTTTACCGCTCATCTCCGCCCAATCAACCTAACCAACCAATATCTTTATTCTGCTATTCGCCTTAGTGTATAGGCACCCTGTAATCCTTGCGCCGAAATGAGGTACATGCCTGCTGATAAATTGTATTTTTCCCATTCAAAAAAAGAACCCGTCGTTAGCGTTTCATTTCCCACAATTCGACCCTCGCAGTCGTAGATTTTGATGTAAAGGGTTTCATCGGCAGAACTAACACCATTCAAAACTTCTGACCAATTGCCTATGTTTGGATGGGTGTAAGTATGTGACCGTTTTCCTTGAGGCAAACAAGCAACGGGTATGATTGGCTCATGGTCGATCAAATTCAAATTGCACGTATTTCCGCTTTCGTAGCCTGAGCAAACCGGTGTTCCCGAAGCATTGACGCGTATCATCGAAGAAGGCGGAAAAACCAACCCTTGCGTGTTTGAAAGACCATCTCCGCCATAACCCCAGTGATTGTGAGTTGCGCTCAACTGAAACTGACAGCTATTCTGGACGCATGTTGTATCATACGTTCCCTCGAAAATGGTATGCGAACATCCTGAAAAATCATTTCCGCCTTCCTCAAGAAACAAATCGGAAGCCTCTATCAGTTGAATGCAATCGCTCATATTGCGAAAGGTGTTCGTGCCTCCCAACAACAACGAACTCATATTAAGACTGGCTTGCTGGATGATAACGGTCCCCGAAGAAGAGAAATCGCAGCACTTAAGTGACAGTGCGCCTTCGGTTTTCTCAATGGCAGACGTGGAACCATTGCTAAATACTGAACGCTCAATTCGCAACTCCTGATTACTCCAATCGAACACCTCTGCGTCATCGGTAAAAAGGCAATTGGAAATAGAAGATAACGCACCCAATTCGTTGCTGATGCAACGCGCTTTAGCGAACTTACAGCCCGCCATTGCATAGGCGCCTTCGATTGCTTCAAGGCCTGCATTGGGTCCAATAAAACCGCAATCATTCAACATCAATTTGCAGTTGTATGTATGCAAATCGACGTGCTCGAATCGACAACCCTCAAAAATCGGGGCCCCATTCCACTTCCAAACTTCGCTTCCTTCCGCCTCCCATAAATCGCTTGCATAAAAATGGACCTTCGACCCACGCATTTCGGACTCCATTTGAATGGTTCCGTAATAGGTAAGATCAACCAGACCATTCATAAAAGCGAGCGTACCCTGTGTGCCGGAACCGTTGCGCAAGCTCGCCCCGTTGTTGATGCGCACTATCAAATCGTCGATGCCATGACCACGCAAAATCAACTCTGCATGCATCCCCATGCTGAGCAGACTCTGCGTGCCATCTGAGACTTCTAAATAACCGGTTGCCTCCACATTTAGATCCGTCCTAACCGTTGTTTGAGTTTCGATGCGCAGTTCGCCACCCGAAAGAATCAATCGCGCATCGTTTCCCGATAATACAAGCGTGTGATACGTGTGTGTGCCTTGAACACCTGCAAAATGACAAACACCACCCTCCCGGATATCAATGCTACCGGAAATAGCTTGCAGGCTGCCTCCGGGCAACACCTCCAATACCCCACCTTCCTCAACAACCAAGGTGCTACCGGGAAACACTTTCAATACGCCTCCATTGCCGATTGTCAATCTGCAATCGCGTCCAATGGTGAGCATCCCTGTGCGGTATTCCTCGGTGGCATCACCGATGGATAACATACCACCGTGACTAATTCGAATATGGGCCTGCGAGCAAGGCATTGTGTGCACTTCATAATGAAATTGATTACTTAAATAATCGCTTACACCATCGAAGTGTGTGTTCATCATTGCATTGATATGTAAACGACCTTGCTGGTGCACATGTACACTTCGCAGATAGGGATATTCAGGGCGACCAAAATTGAAAACCCCATGGTTGGCGCTTGAACTCGTCAACACTTCACCAAGTGCAGAGGCATTGGGCGTAAGAACTTCATCCAATACCTCATCGAGTTTTTGTTGCGTTAGTTCGGTATGATTTTCATTTTGATTCTGTGCAAACCAAACCTCGTCGAAATAATTCTCTTCCGGATGCTGCCAGAGATAATCGCTCACGTTGCTGTAGGGGTCTTCCAGTTGCAAGCCCACAGCGCTTCCCGACAAAACAAATGCGTGATCGGGATTATAATGAAGGGGAGATATTTCATCACAGATATCTGCATCGTTCATATCACTCTCCAACTCACTCAGGGCTGCATTGAGCGCCAGCGCAAATGTTTGCACCGTGTTGCGTTTTCCGCCAGGCGCATAATCGCGGTTGGATGTTCCATCTAAGGTGTAGACAAACTCCTCCTGGATATCCGACGCATTGATTAACTCGATTATTAGCCCCCCTAACGAATAACTCCACACACCGTCGTTGTTCTCCTCAAGAGGAGGTGGCAATCGGAAATGCGCCATCAGCGGAAAGCTCGGTAAACTTTGACTGTTGTATGGATCGCCCGACTCGGGCAACAACAGCATCTTGCTATGGGTAAAACCCATAATGTCGCATTTCCAATCCATCAATTCATCATTGCTATAGGATAAACCGGCTCCATTCGCGACTCCGTTGGAGAATGCAATTGACCTGCATTGTTGCGGATAACCTATATCACGAAGGCCGTTGTACCAATCATGGAAATCATTCAAATCATTGAACACCTGCGCATCCAGCATCTGTCGGGCAGCGGGTCGAAGTAAATAGCGTTGCTTGAACAGTTGTGCCTGCTCTTGTCCGTTCTCTTCACTGAATCGAATAGCGTGTTGCAACGCCAATGGTATGTGCGCGCCTTCATGCGGCGCATCCATCGAAATCCAAAGGCGAGCGCAATGTTCTTCGCCATTCAATTCCATCGACCGCAATGCATGTCGGGTGAGGACGCCTCCCATGCTTGCACCGGCAATTACAAGCGGCTCATTGCCTACTTTGTATTCATTACACAGCCTGATTACATGCTGAACCAACAGTGAATTTTTTTGCAGCCAATCGGCACCGTCATAAAAATCCACCAACACAACATCGTACCCATCGGCTCGAATGGCCTCCAATAGCTGCGGCATCAGGCGCAAATCATCGTAACCATACACAATGTCATCGTTTACATCCGGGTCTTGAAAACCACTTGCAAATTCGCACCAACCAAACGTGCCATGACGGTACCACTCGTGTATCGGATGTCCGTCCCGATCCAATCCAAAGTCGATACCTTCAACAAAAACAAAAGGCTTATCAAACAGGCCGTCTCCACTTAGCAAGGTATAGGCTCGACCCCTCACCCATTCGCCATCTGATGAAATTTCTACATCCCACGGGTTGTCGGAAGAGGATGGCCACGGAGGAGAAACAGGAAAGAGCATAGACTCTTGGTCGCAAACGTCATACTCGTCGCTATCCTTCAAAATACATCCGGCATGTTTTACCAAACGACCTTGTCGAAACAGCCTGCAACGAACCGTGCGATCTCGATTACCATCGCCGAAGTTGACCTCATGAGGCGTGCCGACTCCTAAAGTGCGCCAACCCATTCCATCATCGAAATCAATTAGAATGGAATCGGCCTGTGAGTCGTAGTTCGAAAGGATGCACTCTTCATTGAGTACAAACCGATACACGCGCGATTGGATATGCGGTGCATCAACCCAGAGCACGAGTGACTCCTTCTCCAAGCAGGGCGATTGCGAGCAGCCCGGAGCATGATAAAACTGCCCATCTTCTCGATACATCGAGCCATCGCTCAATGCAGTTGAGCGTAAATCGTTGTATCGCAAATCCATCAACGCAAGTGAATAACAGCCCGCGCTGTGTGCTACACTGTCTTTACGCTCGCGAAAGCCCGAGAAATCGGCTAGTACGTGGGTGGAGTCCAAACTTGCGCGGCCCATCGACATGAACAGTGCAGCACACTGCGAGGCGTTGATCGTTGTTGTATCGGAATAGGGATCGGGCATCCGCACTGTGTTGAACGATTGCGGAATAAAAAATCCGGTAGTTGATGATGACAAGTTGAGATGGGTGAACGGATCACGCAGTTGGGCGTTCATGGCATTCACAATAAGGCAAAGCATTGCCAGCATGAGCTTTCGCTCAACGAGAGTTAAGAAATTCATGATAAGAGATTTTTAAGTTAGAAGAGCTTTCCCTGGGGATGAATCAATAGAAGTAGGTGCATTCCGCTGTATCACCAGCGGCTGCATGGATTTCGACAACGTCAGCCGATATGTAATCACCATCTGCATCGAACGTTCGGATCTTTAGCGTGGAGTTAACACCACCCACAACTCCAAGAATGTCGTAATAACCTTCCGGGACAAGCCCCTCCGCTTCGAACGAAT
>JBILIX010000143.1:0-5582 GCA_044368835.1 Flavobacteriales bacterium
AGGAAAAAGATGGTGCGAATTGTTTTTGCTTTGTTGGAAGAGCGTTCGGCAAGGAACAAATAGCGAGGTATTGCAAACAGCAACGAAAGCAAGACTGTTATGCCGAAAACCCTTGATGAACGCTCCCAAGTCGTGAAGTACGACTGCATGTCGAAGCTCACCCATTTTTTGAAAAGAATCATGCTTTCCATTGCATCTCTGAAATAGAGCCAGGAAACCCAGTATCCGAAAGGCACTGCAAAAGCCACGACCGGCAACACATACTCTCTCCAGTGAAAGGCGCGTGTAACGATGGTTCCCATCCACACCGCGGCAATCAGTAACACATAAGGCGGAAAGCAAACTGCCGCCAATCCATACCAAAATCCACATTCAAAATACTCGGCCAGCACGCGTGGTTGATGGAAAATCTTCAGGTGACAGTTGAGCCCGAGCAATACAAAAACATTGGCAAGCAACACAGGCACTGAAAGTTGTATGAGCGCGAGCGTAGTGCCCAACAACGAATACACCAATGCAGGCACAAACACAGGCACATTAAAAAACTCGTGTCGATTGAAAACGCTGTTGGTCAAATAGGCTCCCGCCATGATGAGCATACCGGCAAGCCCCGCCAACAAGAAAGGGCTGTCGTACCAGGTCACCAGGTAACGGTCTATTGGGAAATCTGCGTTAGAAGCCAACAGACTGCCCTTAGCTGCAACCGACAACAACACAGAAAAGGTTGTCACTGGCAATAGGGCCATTGACAGCGGTTGGTTGGAAGCGTAAGTGCGTAAAATCATTTCAACAATAGAGCGGCAACAAAAATGAAGGCAACTGTAGGTCGTTTGAACAACCTCGCTTAGATTTGCCTCACAATTTTTTCAACCATGAACCTCCAAAGCATCCTCCGACCAATAGCTGATGGCTTCCAGTGGACCTTTAAGCACGTCATTGAACCTATTGGCCCGACCATGAACTGGATATGCATCGTATTCGCCTTTGTAGCTATTATTTATTGGCTGCGCCGTCAGAAGGCATACACTGCAAAAGCCATCAAAGAAGGTACTACAGTATAGTCTTTCCAACAAGATACCATGCACCCCGTCTTAACCGACGGGGTTTTTTTATTTACACTCCTTTTCTGCTAAAACACCTCAGAATCATCGCTCGTATCCCGCGCTTGTTTACAAAATAGACTCGCTGCAAACTTCATTCTGCTGAAATTTGCAACCCCAAACCATCACACATGAACGTTCTCATACTAGGCTCAGGCGGACGCGAACACGCCATGGCCTGGAAAATTGCTCAAAGCCCTGTCCTCAGCAAACTATACGTAGCTCCGGGAAATCCTGGAACAGCTACCATAGCAACCAATGTTGCTTGCTCATTGAGCGACTTTCAGGCAATCGCGGAAATGGTAGTTAGTCATGCGATAGACCTCGTAGTCGTTGGTCCTGAGGTACCGCTGGTAGAGGGGTTAGCCGACTTCTTTTATGAGAGCGCATCCCTGAAGCATGTGAAGTTTGTAGGTCCCGACAAACATGCGGCACAAATGGAAGGCAGTAAAGACTTTGCTAAGCAATTCATGCAACGTCACGGCATTCCGACTGCACGCTACGCCACATTCACAAGCGATACAATCGCTGAAGGCCTCACCTATCTGGAGTCGCTTGAAGCACCCTACGTGTTAAAAGCCGATGGCCTTGCCGCCGGAAAAGGGGTGCTTATTATTGAACAATTGGAAGAGGCGAAAGAAGCATTGAAGACGCTGTTGGGCGGACAATTCGGCGCTTCGAGTGCACGTGTTGTAATTGAAGAGTTTTTAAGTGGTATAGAGCTATCCGTGTTCGCACTCACCGACGGTAAAGAATACGTGCTGCTTCCCGAAGCAAAAGATTACAAACGCATCGGAGAAGGTGACACAGGACTGAACACAGGCGGCATGGGCGCTGTGAGTCCGGTGCCGTTTGCCGACAACGATTTCATGCAGAAAATTGAACAACGCATCGTTCAGCCAACCATTCGAGGTATAGCTGAAGAAGGCATGCGGTATACCGGCTTCGTGTTCTTCGGACTCATCAACGTAAAAGGCGATCCGTATGTGATTGAGTACAATTGTCGGATGGGCGACCCTGAGACGGAGGTTGTAATGCCGCGCATCTCTAGTGACTTGCTGCCCTTGCTCGAAGCCGCAGCCACTGGCAACCTCAAAGGCATGACGGTAACAACAGATGCGAGAGCCGCTTCAACGGTAATGCTCGTTGCAGGCGGTTATCCCGAAGAATATGCAAAAGGAGACGCTATTACAGGTCTGGATGCGGTGGTAAACAGCCTCGTGTTTCATGCGGGCACCAAAACAACCAACGGCGTTTTGGAAACCAACGGCGGTCGAGTAATTGCCGTAACATCCTATGGCAGCGACATTCACGATGCACTGCGCACCTCCTATGAAAACGCTGCAAAAATTAACTGGGAAGGCAAATACTATCGCACAGACCTCGGCCGCGACCTGAAGTAGAATGGGTTAAATCAAGAAATCGACCCCATCGTATTTGGTCACAATTTGCTCGAGTTTTCTGAGAATCACTTCAGCATCGTTGGTCGTAACGAGCTCCATGCGGTCTTCCTTGAAATGGGGCAGCCCCTTGAAATAGTTGCTGTAGTGCCTTCTCATTTCGAGAACGCCCAACACTGGACCTTTCCACTTAATAGAAAACTCAAAATGCCTTCTGCATGCTTCTGCGCGCATTGCCACGGTGGGCGGGGGAAGTTTTTCGCCGGTCTTTACAAAGTGTTTGATTTCGTTGAAAATCCATGGGTAGCCAATGCTGGCGCGGCCAATCATTACACCATCCACACCATAACGGTTTTTGTATTCCACAGCCTTTTCAGGCGAATCGATGTCGCCGTTTCCGAAAATAGGAATGCGCATGCGTGGGTTTTCTTTAATACGCGCAATGAGCGTCCAGTCGGCTTCTCCTTTGTACATCTGGACACGTGTGCGACCGTGCACGGTGAGCGCTTGTATGCCGATGTCTTGCAAACGCTCCGCTACCTCCACCACATTCTTGCTTTCTTCATCCCAGCCAAGGCGAGTCTTCACAGTAACGGGCAGTTTGGTGGCCTTAACAATTGCCTCCGTCATGGAGACCATCTTGGGTATATCCTTCAGAATACCCGCGCCGGCACCCTTGCACGTCACCTTGCTTACCGGGCACCCGTAATTGATGTCGAGCAAATCGGGTTGGGTAGCTTCGATGATCTCTGCACACTTCACCATCGTTTCTGTGTCGCTTCCAAAAATCTGCACACCGATTGGTCGTTCATACTCGAAAATATCGAGCTTCATCCGGCTTTTAGCTGCATCACGAATAAGGCCTTCACTGCTTATAAACTCAGTATACATGAGGTCTACACCATTCTCCTTGCACACCAAACGAAACGGCGGATCGCTTACGTCTTCCATGGGCGCAAGCAATAGTGGAAATTCGGGCAGCTCTATGTTACCAATTTTAATCATTCTGAAAATGGAGTGCAAAGATACTTTGCTTCCTTTGTAGCATGAACTCAATCTTACGAGGCTTAAGCGCATCGCCACAACTCATCCTATTCATGGCACTCACACTTACGTGCATAGGTTTTGGAACCATCGTGGCTATGGGCGTTGGCACCGCTGTATTCGGTATACCACTAGAAGATTTACCCTTGGTGCTGTCGCAACCCGAATCGAAATATGCACACGCCCTGATATGGATGAACAACATCACGCAAATCGTAGGGTTTGCGCTGCCTGTATTGGTTTTCTTCGTGCTGTTCGGGGGCGCTTCGATTCACAATCTTTCGCTCAAAAACCCAGGTATATACGTTGCAATTGCGCCATTTCTCATTGTTGCCGCAGCACCTGTAATCGACTTATCGGCCTTTGTGAATGGCCTTCTCATTCCTGAAAATTCATGGCTCGAGCGCACCTTCAAACCAATGGAAGAACTTGCTGAGCAAATGACCCGCATGTTCTTAGACCCGGCCTCCGGGGTACCTGTTGCGGTGGCGTTCTTAAGCATTGCCGTTATTCCCGCGCTTTGTGAAGAGCTCGTTTTTCGCGGGGTTATGATGCCGCTTTTGGCGAAAATGACCCGAAACATTCATGCAGCCGTTTGGATTACCGCCATCCTCTTCAGCCTTATCCACGTACAGTTTTACGGATTTTTACCTCGCATGATTATGGGGGCGCTTCTTGGTTATTTCGTTGTGTGGAGCGGTAGTTTGTGGACTTCCATTCTGGCGCATTTCATCAACAATGCGTCGGCTTTTCTGATGTTTCAATACTTCGGTACGCTTGAAACACCTGAAAACAGTGTCTTGAATCATTGGGCTTTCTATTCACTTACATCCTTGGTTTTCGTAGCGCTGCTTTTCGTGGCCCGCAAAAAAAGCAACTGGCCCTGGAATAGCTTCATTTACCTGGGTATTCCCGATAATCAAGGGGTGCAGCCGGGTGCCTCCTCAGCCAAGCTGTAACATACACTGCGCCCAGCGCAGGTCCTCCGGTGTTGTGATTTTAATGTTTTCCCTATTGCCTTCAACCAATTGTATGGCGTGACCTGCAGCTTCCATAACCGACGCATCATCGGTAAATGAAGAAGTGTAAGGTTGTTTAAACGCTTCTTTCAACAAAGAAAGTTGGAAGCATTGCGGCGTCTGAACGATGCGATACAACGAACGATCAACTGCATGGTTGTGCTCTCCCTCCAGCACCCGTACACTGTCGTTGACGGCTACGACAGGCACTGCGTTACCCAATGAAGCTGCTGTATCATAGCAACGCTGCAAGGTTTCCATGCCCACCAATGGCCTCACACCGTCGTGAATGCCCACCACGGCTGTATCATCCTGAATGGAGTCTACCGCACACTTTACGGAGTGAAAACGCTCAGCGCCTCCCGCAATCAATTGATGTGGAATGGCGAAATCGTGTTCGGCAACAAGCTCTTGCCAGAACCCGAAATAATCGGGATGCAACACCAACAACAAGGTAATGTTCTCATCGAATGCATACAGGCGTTGTAAGGTGTGCATGAGAAGCGGCTTGCCTGCAACCAATAGAAACTGCTTTGGAATTGGGGCGCCCATGCGCTTTCCAATACCTGCTGCTACTATTACTGCATATCGATTTCGCTTCATCATAAAAAAAAGAAACCCCGCTCATCGACGGGGTTTCAAAATAGGTATATCGAATTACTTGATAAACTTCTGTGTAAACAACGACTTGCTTCCGGCACTCAACACAAGCGTGTATGCGCCCTTGCTCAGTTGAGTTGTAGCCCATTCACGCTGAGATCCGCCTGCCATTACAAACGTTGTTGTTTCGATCAAACGACCCTGCGCGTCAAATAGACGAGCGCTTACCTGCTGCGTTTCGATGTTTTCGAACATGAGGCGAACGCTGCCCGTTGTTTGAGAGAACAAAATCGTATTGGCTTCTGCTGCTGCATCATCCTGAAGGCTCAATGCCTGAACACTTCCTGTTGCAATTGCATTGCAAACACCTTTGCAAACCACATTATACGTTAATGTTTCTCCATTTGAAAGAACCACCT
>JBILIX010000375.1:0-5571 GCA_044368835.1 Flavobacteriales bacterium
GCTTCGTTCTTTCTAAATAAATCGCAGCATCTTAACTTATACTTTTCTCCTTATAGTGTATATTCGTATCTATAAGCGAGGCAAGAACGGATCTTATCGCGCATATAAAAAATAACCATAAACAGGGATGCCGAAAACTGAAGAGAGTAGGCGATTTTTAAAACCAATCAAATTATGGAAACGGCTATTCGCAAAAACAATGATCAAATAATAAAAGAAGCTAGAGAGGCTTTTAAAGGTCAATGGGGCAATGTCTTTTTAGCATTTCTTCTTTCATCATTAGTCAGCGCGGGAATAGGATTAGGTGTTTCATTAATTATGGCAATAATTTACAATGTTCTTGATTTTGTTTTAAGCAACAGAATAATGGAATTATTAGCGGTTCTTCTGATAATTATAGGAGTAATTGTATGGCTTATTTTTCAAGGTCGCTTTTGGATTTGGCAAAACAATTATATCCTAAGAAAATCAAGAGGCGAGGATGTTAGTTATTCGGACTTTAAAACAATTTTTGAAGGCTTTAAAAACATTAATGAAATAAAAGCATCACTCCTGAACAAAGAACAATTATTAAAGAACCTTTTACCCGCCATTATATTATTACTTACAACTATCTCAATTTTACTTGGCTACGTATTATTAGTAATACCAGGAATAATTGTAAGCTTTATGCTAGCGTTAGTTCCATTCATCGCCGTTGAAGAACATAACATTAATCCAATGGACGCGTTGAAAAAGAGCGCAAATATGATGGATGGTTACAAAATGAAATTATTTTGGTGCTATGTTAAATTAATCCCTTTAGCTATTTTATGCGCATTACCTTGTGGACTTGGATTGTTTTGGTTTGGACCTTATATGTCTTTTGTAATAGCTAAATTTTACGATGCGCATAAATAAACAACACTATATTAAATATAGAGATATTTAAGAACAGACGATTTTATTCCAATTGTTTGTTCTTACTTTTATTTTATGCATTATTGAAATCAAACAAAGGAATCGATATTTGTATTCCTTGTGTATGCCATTCTATATTTGGCATTCATCGTCTCAACCGTTCAAGAAGGCTTGGATAGAGGCATTGCAAAGAGTTACGATCCGAAAACGCATTTGGCGTCTCTCAAAAAGAGAAGGAGAAATGGCTAAGGTAAATTTCTCCAAAATGGATCTTTAGAGTAAGGAGTTCGAATAAACCGGCATTACGCATTAAGTTCAGAAAAATTCCAACAGGAACAAACTCCATTTCAGATTGTTTTCAAAGAAAGAGAAACACCCGTGAAAAAACTACTCTACACCCTTTTCATCGGTTTGACCTTGAACGCAAGTGCGCAAGCTCAAATCAAGCTAATTGGTGCGTCCTACAATACGAGCACAGGAAATATCGAGCTGCTTCAATGGTCGGCATTCGATTCTTCATCCGTTACAGCCACGCCAACTGAGTTGGATGCTTATCTGTTCTCGTCGTCTGCGTTTGATCCTTTCAACGGCAACTACTACATCGCCGGCGTTTCAGGCCAAACCACCGGGTTGTATTCATACAACACAGATTCCGGCGAAAGCAGCCTGACGACAGGTTCCATGAACACCAACATTGCTGAATTCGATATGAGCAGAAGCAAAATGTATAATCTCATCATGGAAACCGAAGGAACCATCAGCATCTACGAATACGACCTTGAATTGAACGAGGACACCTTAATCGGAACGATCTATGAGCCCGGGGTTATTGGCATTGTAGCCGACGCCATCGGCTTTGATTCAAACAACGGCATTCTATATTATGCGGGTTATACGAATGATCCTGCGCTTGCACTCTATGCCGTGCCTGTGAGAGATGAAGTCTTTTCATTCACCCGAACCATCCTCAACACACCCGATCTCTTCACCAACCTCAGCAGCCTCAATTTCGACAATGTTCAGGAGAAGTTGTTCGCTGCAAAAGACATCTATGACCAAGACGGAATTCCAACCGGAAGAAGCATTGTAGAAATCGACCTTACCACCGGCGATGTAATTACACTGGGGCAGTTGAACGAGTTTCCCTACTTCGTGGGTGGTTCCTCTCAATTCGATCAAAACTCCGGCACTTTTCTTTTGGTGGGTATCACAAACAGCAATGTGCTTCAAATGATTGCTTTCGATACCTACACAAACACCTACACATCGGGTTTTGTGCCCGATAACGTTTCTGAAATCGCTTGCGACAACACACAGTTCGCTCAAAATCGTTACGCGGCTATATCCGGAGTTGAGCAGCAACCAACGGTGTCTTTCAATGTATACCCCAATCCTGCATCGGATGTGTTGAATCTGGAATGCACCACTGCAGAATCGGTTCAGGTGCAAATCTTCTCTTCAATGGGTGAGCTGGTTTATGAGAAACAGAACGTTTCCGTCAACCGATTGAACATAGACATGTCCACCCTATCTCCGGGACTTTACACCGTAAATCTGACCAGTGCGAAGCAAACAGTATCGAAGAAGGTATTGGTTAAATAGACTAGAGTGTGGCCCTGCAAAGGAGCTAGCCGGAGCTTGGCTCATGTAAAGTAAGAATTAAACAATTGCATTTTCTCAAATGTTCGACTATCAATGAATGTTTAACGATGATGACGGTGTCATAGCGCTTCTCAACACACACCACTCAGCAGCGCATCATCGCGAGCAAAGCTAATTTACCTAACCTCTATCCCCTATTCATATTTCCCTATTTTCACTCGATCTCGAAGGGCTGTCAGAGGTCTTTCATAAAAATAGTACAGAAGCGTTGATAAGAACAAGGTGAAAAACCAAAACAAGAAATAATTTAAAAAACAAACATACTCTCCAAGATTTTTCGATATGCCTAGAACACTGTTTAGCAAGGGAATAAGGTAATGCTGTATCGGTGTTAGATTCAACAAATACATGGAATATGAAATAACACTTACAAAAACAAATGTCCTATCCAAAAAGCGAAACTTGGTAGAGTGTAAAGAAGCCATGAAAGGAAGGAAACTGCACACTGCAAGCGACTCAACATTAAAGTACAAAGGCAAATAAAAACCTCTTGGACTCATTGGATTCAAAGCCATAAATGCTAACAGAAAACATCCTACTGCCACCAATGGCATTTTGAATTGTTCCCATTGCCGGTTAAAAGCGAACCTAATATAAGCTGCTAATACACCGTACATTAAACTATCTAAACGAAGAAAAGCAATCTTGCGATATTGCCTTGAAAAATCATGTATCCCAATACCATCCTCGAATTTCAAAATACGCAAAACCAACGGAAAAATTAAGAATAGCAGAATTGAATAAATTAGAGCACTTCTTTTACTGGCACCTGACTTATAAATTACGAAACAAGCAAAAGGAAACAACATATAAAACCACTCCTCCACAGACAAACTCCAAGCTTCTGCAAAAAAGGCCGGGTGGACTGAAAATGCATTTTGTAGAAATATAAGATAGGTGTAGTTAAATTCGCCGAAATCATGAAAAATGAGCAATCTCGCCGCAAGAACAATAAGCAAAATCAATAGGTAGTTGGGTAACGTCCTGAACCAGCGTCGAATCCAAAACTGCAAAAGATCGTGCCTAGTAAAATCTGTTTTATGAATGGTTTTGATCAAAATACCTCCAATCAAGAAACCACTTAAAACAAAAAAAATCGAAACACCATCTATGTGAATAAAATTTATCCTGCCATAAATGCTATGAAAGCGCTTCGGAAGGAGATACTCGCCATGCTCAAGAACAACGGTTAAAATAGCAATACTGCGCAGAATATCTAAACCGACGATACGACTGGAAGTGTTTGCTAAGATCGCATTGATTATTTTCATAGTCTAGTCCGATATCAAAAAAAGCAAGTTACAAATATCGGGGTTTATTGTTGTTCTTATCCAAGAAAACACGTCAGAGCTTCCATTACAAAACAACTTAATTCCTTGACGATTATGAACGTGTTCCTGAGATAAATCTAAAAAAAACGATTGGCTTAACCAGATAAGGGCAGCGTTTAAGATCGCTCAAAATCGCTCCATGGCGGCATCAGGGGTTGACAAGCAACCAGCAATAAAATTCCATATATACCCCAATCCGGTTTCGGATGTAGTGAATCTGGAATGCACCACTGCAGAACCGGTTCAAGTGTACATCTTCTCTTCAATGGGTGAGCTGGTTTATGAGAAACAGAACGTTTACGTCAACCGATTGAACATAGACTTGTCGACTTGGTCTAAGGGGCTTTACATCGTAAATCGAACCAGTGCGAAGCAAACGGTATCGAAGAAGGTATTGGTGAAATAGACTAGGTATCTTGCTAGTCGCGACCCAGCCCCATCGGGGCGTAACATCAATAACAGCAAATAGCAGACACTGCGGGTCCAAGCCCCATCAGGGCGTCATCTCAGTAACACAACCGCACATACAGTAAGGGTCAAAGCCCCAGCGGGGCGTCATCTCAGTAACACAACCGCACACACAGTAAGGATCCAAGCCCCAGCGGGGCGTCAAATCAGTAACACAACTGAACACACAGTAAGGAGCAAAGCCCCAGCTGAGCGTAATAGCAATAACAGCACATAGCAGACACTGTGGGTCCAAGCCCCATCGGGGCGTCATCTCAGTAACACAACCGCACACACAGTAAGAGGCAAAGCCCCAGCGGGGCGTCATCTCAGTAACACAACCGCACACACAGTAGGGATCCAAGCCCCAGCGGGGCGTCATCTCAGTAACACAACCGCACACACAGTAAGGATCCAAGCCCCAGCGGGGCGTCAAATCAGTAACACAACCGAACATACAGTAAGGGTCCAAGCCCCAGCGGGGCGTCAAATCAGTAACACAACTGAACACACGGTAAGGGGCAAAGCCCCAGCGGGGCGTAACCTCCGGATTGCCAAGTTTCAGTTTGCACAGAATTGTTCGTTCTAACCTAGATGATGATCTTCAAAATCCATCATCCATAAAGCCACACGACAAACTGTGTATTGGCATATCAATTTGAAACATACAATTTTCGATTCTTAATGTACATTGTACCCAATGGGACATCCACAAGCTCTCTGCCCATTAAATCGAAAATTCTATCATCATTAGACTCTTTGCTTGAAAGCTCTGTTATTCCGGCTGAAATACAATCATCCAGATTCGTGTTTAGTCTAATCCATCTGTTCGAAGATTGGCTTTCCACAAAGTTTAAGATATTACCATCACATTCAAATTCTACGTATTGCACGCCGATGTTTCCAAAGTTGTAATCAATTGTTAGGGTGTCGTTGGCGAACCAATAAGGATTTGTCCCGGGAAGTGCGTTCTCGTCGCCTGCCTCGAACGTATTATAGAGAGAATCACAGTTACTGCCTATGCAGTAATACGTATACTTAACGCCATCTTCTAAGATGTACAGGGTGTTTGAAAAACCTTCCGGTATCCATTTACCTTCAACAGAGTATGTGCTTTGCGCTTGTACCTGCATTCCAAAAGACACAAGTAGTACCAACAGGATTTGTTTCATCATGTTTCTATTTTCTTGAATTTGCAGCAAAATTAAGCTACGTCTGATAGCTATCTGCG
>JBILIX010000144.1:0-5551 GCA_044368835.1 Flavobacteriales bacterium
CTGAAATGGCAATCGATTTTCAAACCGATTTAATGATCGTTCATGCGACACACATCCCTGTAGTGAGCGACGTCTATTTTGATTTGCGAAAAACCATGGATGATTGGAAAGATGAAGACCAGCTCCAGTTGGACAAGCTCATGGAAAAGTTGCGCAAAACATTTGGCAAGGAGTTGCGCATTCAATCGAAATTGAAAATTGGTTATGGTGTGGATGTAATCAGAGAGACTGTAGCCGGAGGGAAGGTTGGCGCTGTTGTAATGGGCATTGGTCAAACGGAAAAATTCAATCAGATAGTTTTTGGATCAACGAGCACAGATTTGGCCGGCACTGTTAATTGTCCTGTTATCATTGTGCCTGAGAAGGCTCGCTATAAGCACTGGAGATCCATTGCCTTTGCTTTTGATCAGCAGCACATTCCCGCCGGTAGGGGCTTGAAAATGTTGAAGGATGTGATTACGCTGCACGACTCCAAATTGAATTTCATCAATGTGATGGATACGCCTTTCATTGAAGGGGATGACTCCTCGCTCAAACCATTGTATAAACAGTTCGGTGGCGTAGAAATGAAAACACATTTTTTGCCTTATCGAACCAATATGGTTGAAGAGGCCTTGCTTGAATGGGTGCGACGACACAAGGCATCCTTGCTTGTGATGGTTGCCAGAAAGCACAATTTGCTGTGGCGCATGTTCAACGAGCGTATGACAAAGAAAATCGCGTTTGCATCTAAGGTGCCTTTAGTAGTTCTTACCGATTCCCACTAATATAATAATCTAATCTCACAATACTATGAAAATGCACATTCACCATGACGATACGCTGGAATTGGTTCAGAGGTCCTTCAGTGCAGCATTTCCTTTTCTGAAGCTTGAGTTTTTTACTCGCCCGCACGACAAAGGAAGACCAACAGAGAAGCAGTTCATGTTGAATAGCAAACGCACCATTGATTCCTGTAACCCCAAGTTGGCAGATGCTATCGTTATGATACCAACTGCCATGACGGTGCAGGAGTTGGAAGGGGTTTTCCAGCAACGCTTAGGATTGTACATTCAAGTTTTTAGAAAATCGGGTAGGGTGTGGTTGGAAACAACCGCTACCGATGATTGGTCGCTGTTCAAGCAAAATGAACAGGGTCAAGAGCTAAGCTTTCATGATGATTCTACTTCAGAAGATTTACCCGACTATCATGAGCAACCCTAGTTTTCCTCAACCTGGTTGATTTACATTTGCGACGCTGCTATTAGCTTATGTGGCGTTTTGAATTATGCTTAAATCGAAGTGGATTGCTCTTTCTCTCTGTGCATGCGTGTGCAGCTTGGTTTCCTTGGCCCAGCCGGCCAACGACATCTGTTCATCGGCTACGGATATTCAGGATTTTTTTAGTCAAGGCGAACCATTGGTGCTCCCATTTTCAAATGTAGGTGCTACAGGCAATGACTTGGATATTGCAACGGTTACGGGCTGTTGGCTCGACGATTTAACCGGTAATGCCGATGGTAGCTCTCCTCAGATAGACGCTACGGTTTGGTTTTATTTTGAAGGTTTCGATGGCACGCTAGCTCTTTTCACGGCGCCATGTGATTCATCGTTGACTTTTCTTTCCGCAGATACGCAAATGGCACTGTACAGCGGTGAATGTGATACGCTGGAATTGGTTGCATGCAACGAGGATATCAATGCCGATCAATTCAACTATTGGTCGGGAATCACAACTTCTATCTCGGCAAACACCTCCTATTATTTGGTAGTCGACGGATTTAATTACAGCGGTTTCGGAAGTCCTGAGCTGCCCCTCACCACAGGAGAGCTTTGTTTGAGCATGGTGCCTCCGGTTGTTTCTGTTGAAACACCTCGCCAGCATGCAGTGAGTCTATTCCCGAACCCAACGTCGGGCTCCGTTGCTCTCAGCACTGCAGACCGAATTGAAGAGGTTGTAATTTTTGATTTGACGGGCAAAGAATGCGCTCATTTCAATTTGCTAAACCAGCAAAATTTAAATCTCGATATGCCACAAGCAGCAGGTATGTATACGGTTGTAGTGCGCACGAATGCATCTACTGCGGTGCATAGGGTTATCAAGGAATAACGGTTAACGAAGGAACCTGCATTTCAGCAAGTAAACGTAGTAAACGAGAAGTACGCCCATGCCTGCGCTGAAGAGCCAAACAGCATAAGGCTTTGTGCAATCTTGGCAAAACATTTCTCCCACCATCCACATGGAATTGGCCGAAATCCAAAACAGCACAGCGAGGTTGTGCACGAAGGATGTCATGTGTTCACGCGAACGTACAAGAATCACAAGCGCTACAACTACGGTTGGCACTATCATGATTGTGCCAATGGTTTTCGACATCAAGCACCAGCTCATGTCCTTAATCAGCCAGAAAAGGATGTGCATGTTGTCGAATCTGCTCAAGCGTTCGGTACTCATGCTTCAATATTACTCAATCGAGCGAAAGCGTGCAATGTTCTGGTCAAATTCCATGGCAACCAACTCCCAGCGCATGAAGCGAGCCAATAAAGTGGTTACGATAGGGCGCGGTATGTGGCTCATCTTCGATAGTTGGCTTACCGTGAATCCTTCTTTTTGCGAGAGTGCTTCGAACAGTCGTTTTTCCTTTTCGGTGTGAAAGTATTTCTCGGTGATAGGCGTATGGTCGCTCTTCCAATACTGCATCAAAACACCGGGAGCGGGAAAATTTTGGTCGTGTCGGCGCACATATGCGCGCCATTCATCCAGTTCATTTACGGCCTGGTGCGGTCGATGGCGAGAAGCAGGTATAATCACTTCGAGCACGTATCGGTCGCCTGCTCTCCATCCTTGCGTTGAGTATTCAATGGGTGGCTTCGAATACATGGTGGCAGCGGCTTGAATCATGTGTTCCTCTTCCTGCAATTTCGCTCCTGCAATGGAGCCGTTGTCCTTCACGCCAATGAGCAACGTGCCTCCGTCTGTATTGGCAAAGGCGCAGAGGGTAATGGCAATTTTGCGCGCATCGTTCACAGCGTATTTGAAGTCGAGCATTTGGTGCTCGCCCTCTGCAATGCGCTGAGCCAGGTATTTCGGTACGACAATGGTTTCTTTCGCCATGGGTGTAAAACAAAAAAGCCGCCCGTAAAGTTGGGGCGGCTTTCGGTATTTTTAAAGTCTTCCGATGCAAGATTCACTTTTTAGGATGCATTCTTTCATTTTTCAATCAATTGGTGTGACTTAGGTCTCCGATTGGGAAGAAAAAAGGCCGCCTTTTCTGGTGCGGCCTTTTTGTGAGATACAAGGAGTATTGCTTATCGAACAACACTCACGGGCATACTTCCCTGAGTATGCTCCGAAACTAATTTAACCAAATACATACCCTCTGCCCAAGTTGAGGTGGCTACGACCATCGGGCTGTTATTACCCGTGTAATTCAGGTCATGCACCAACTTACCCTGACCGTCGAAAATCATGATACGAGCAGTTCCAATTACTGCAGGTGCATGGATGCGAATATCATCGCCCACAAGAACGGGGTTAGGATAAACAGACCATGCAGAAGAACCGTCGAGTTCTATCAAGCTGTTCACGATATCGATGCTAAATGCATTTTCGAAAGTGGCTGATAACATTGGGTTGCCGGCAGCATCTGCGGCCGCTGTTCCAACGCTTACGCTGATGTTGCTTATAGAACTTTCCCCTGCTGCTACATCATAGTGTGCTGTGTATGTGTAGTCCGAATCCCAGCCGGAAGCGGCTGATGGCGCAAGGCCTGCTGCAGGATCAAACGTGATATCAGGTGTTGAAGCTGGATCCATGGCCTCCGTGAAGTTCACGGTTACTGCAAATGTGTTTGCTCCAACGTCACCGGAATTGATTACGGATGTACTTGTGTTAAGTGATGCAACCTCAGGATTCTGGGTGTCGATACTGAATACGTCGTATGCGAAATGAACTGCGCTTTGAGCGTTACCCACTGCATCGGAAGCTCCGGTTACCGAAACAACTATATCCGAAACTTCAATGTTGTTGTCAGCTAAATCATAGACTGCATTGTAGGTGTTTCCATTCCATGAACTGGCTGCTGGGTTGGGCGTGAGCGATGGAATGTTTTGTCCAAAACTGATGGTCGGTGCAGCTGCGTTCATGGCTTCATCAAATGCAATTGCAATGACAAAGGGTGAACCTGCATCGGCGTCGGCAAGTAGGCTACTGCCTGCCGACACAGAGTTTACAACTGGGTTTTTCGTGTCGATGGAAAGTGCATCCGAAGAAATTGAAACAGTCTGAGGGTTTCCTGCGAGGTCCTCCGCATCGTAAGCAGTGAAGTTTGCATCTTCTGCCTCCAAGTTGCCATCCAGAATCACGTAGTTGGCTGTATAAGTGGTGCCCTCGGCATTCCATGAACTTCCGCCAAGCGTAAAGTTGTTCGAAAGTGAAATACCTGATACAGCAATGGCGGGCGCCACTGACGTGTTCATTGGTGAATCATAGTTCAGTACAACGTTGAGCACGTCGCCCGTGTTAGAGTCTGAAATGGTATTTTGACTGATGCTCAAATCGGCTGCAGGTGCGTTGGTGTCGATGTTTAAGGCATCGTTGATCATGCTAATCAGCTGGTTGTTGCCTGCTGCATCGGTTGCCGCGGAAATTTCAATGTCGATGTTGGTAGCTTCTGCATTGTTGTCAACCACGTTGAATACGGCACGATACTCAGTGCCGCTTGTCCAAGCGCTCGATTCATCGAGAACAAAACTAGAGCCTGCTTCAGAGAACGTAAACTGAGGATTGGTGCTGGTATTCATCTCTTCGCTGAATTGCACGAGCACATCGAAGTTCAGACCCGCAGCCGCATCGGCTTCGTTGATGAGTGCTTCTGCACCAAGCATATTGGTAGTTGCAGTGGGGTTTTGAGTGTCAATTGAAAAGGCTGCACTCACTCCTGGCATGTTACTCACACCATTCAGGTCTTGAGCGCCTTGAGCGCTGATCACGATGTTGCTAATAGTCACGTTGTTGTCGATTACAGTGTATTCGGCAACGTAGTGCAACGCATCTGTCCACATGCCACCTGTAAGCACAAGCGATGGAGCTGCCGCATTATTCAACAAGATTAATTGCGGAATAACCGATTGATCCATTGCCTTGTCGAAGGTGATTGTGACCGACCAGGAAGCACCAACGTTTGCATCGGAAATTATAGCTGTTTGGGTTTCCAGTGCAACGTGTGCAGGATTCGCATGAATGAACTCATTGGCTTTGTTCACAGCTTGTGGACCCACGATAAGACCAACTGTGCGACCGGGTATATCGTCCTGCGGTGGATGCAGTCCGCCGTAAATGCGCGACACGCTGCATTGGTCAGCTGCATCACGGTAGGTTGCCCACTGCAGTTTCACCGTTTCAGAAGGACCATCATCGGCAATCAGATACTCGTCTTGCGTGGCAACGAACTCGGCCATGCCACCCGGAAAGTATTCATCGCCGGTAATAAGAGTCATGATTTCAGCACCCGTGCGCGAATAGGTAGAGTGCCCTGAGTAATAGCCTGCGAAAGGAGGTGTCACGAATCCT